>JAEWWY010000461.1 GCA_023458835.1 Bacillota bacterium | reverse complement strand
TTAGCAAAGGCAAGCGCATGCTCCCCATCGCCATGGATGCAAATGGAGTCTGCCCGGACGGGAATATCCCTGCCCGTCACCGCCGTCACCTTGCCTTCCTGCACCATGCGCACCACACGGGCAAAGGCCTCCTCCTCATCTGTGATCATGGCGCCGGGCTTTTGCCGGGATACCAGGGAACCATCCTCCTCATATCCCCTGTCGGCAAATACCTCCTGGGCCACGGGAAGATCCATCTCCTGGGCGGCGCGCACCATTTCGCTGCCAGCCAAAGCCAAGAGCACCAAGGTTTTATCATACTCCCTGACGGCCTGGCAGATAGCCCGGGCCAGAGTGGCATCCCTGGCCGCCATGTTGTACAGCGCGCCGTGGGGTTTAACATGGGCAAGCTTCAGGCCCGTCGCGCGGCAAAAACCATCCAGAGCGCCGATCTGATACAGCATATAAGCCTTGGCTTCCGGCTCCGTTATGCGCATTTCCCGCCTGCCAAACCCCATCAGGTCGGGAAAGCCGGGATGCGCGCCGATTGCCACGTTATGTGTTTTGCATAAGCCGACGGTCCTTTCCATCACCACGGGATCGGAGGCGTGGTAGCCGCAGGCCACGTTGGCGGACGTGATAAAGGGGATCACCTTGTCGTCCATCCCCATCATATATGCACCGAAGCTTTCCCCCAGATCGCAGTTCAAATCTACACGAAACATTTTATTGGCCTCCTACTCCTTCAAGTGCGCATTCTTGATGTCGGTGATGAACATATGCCCTGGCGCATGGGTGATCACAAATTCCGGCTTCACCCGCATCACCACCGCCTGGGGCGTTACGCCGCAGGGCCAGAAAACAGGCACTTCATTGGAATGGATGGTAACGCTGTCGCCGTAATCGGGCTTGCCCATATCCGCAATGCCGATGGCGGCGGGATCGCCGATATGGACCGGCGCGCCGTGCACCCTTGGCATCGCAGCGGTCACCGTCACCGCCCGTACCACAAGTTCCCTGGGCACGGGCCGCATGCTCACCACCATGTTCCCATGAAATACGCCCGCGGGCACGAGCGGGATGGACGTATTGTACATGGGCACATTGCGTCCTTCCTCAATATGGCGCACAGGCACTTTGGCTTCCAGCAGCGCGTCTTCAAAGGAAAAGCTGCACCCGATGAGGAAGCTTACCAAATCCTCCCGCCAGAGATGGCCGGCTTTGAAGTATTCTCCCGTCATCACGCCGTTTTCATAGACACGGTATTTGGGAATATCCAGCGCGATATCCGAATCCGGCGCAAGGTACGGAAGCACCCTTGAGCCCGCGGCGCTGACCTCCAGCACCGGGCAGGCCTTGGGATTGCGCTGGGTGAACAGCAAAAAATCATACGCCAGCGCATTGGGCAAGGATACCAGGTTCGCCTGGGCATACCCCAAGCACATGCCGGAAGTGGGGCTGGTGATCTTCCCCTCCCTGATCAAACGGCGTACTTCTTTAGGTAACATATGGCCGTAATCCATACCGATTCCCCCTATTATCCATCCAGCATCTTCCGCCATATACGGTACTGCCTTTCCTGCTTTGCGTACAGCCTCTGGGCGGCGGCAACGGAGATTGCCTGGAATCGTACCTTGTCCCCCATTTTGCATTGGGCAATCACAGGGATGTCCACAGAGATCACCGTGGCAATTTTGGCGTACCCCCCCACCGTCTGCCTGTCACAAAGGAGCACGATGGGCTTGCCGCTTGGGGGCACCTGCACGCTGCCCAGAGCGATAGCGTCAGAGATGATATCTGCGCCATGCAGAAAGGAAAGCGCCTTCCCGTCCAGCCGGTACCCCATGCGGTCGGATTCGCTGGTGACCGCGTACTCTTCCATCAAAAATGCCTTGATGGCTTCCTTGGTAAAGAAGGTGTCAGCCTGCGGGCCCAATACCACCCGCAGCGTCTGGGCGCCCTGCCGCCTTTCAGGCGCGGGCAAAACCCGCTTTTCAAGGTTCGTTATGTCACGTTGAGGAGCCGCAAAAGGAATCGAATCCCCGCTTTTCAGCGCCCGGCCCTCATATCCGCCCAAACCGTATTTGATCTGGGTGGATTTGCTGCCCATGACCTTTGGCACGCTCAGCCCGCCCGAAAAAGCCGCATAGACACGGCAGCCTTCCTTCACGGCTCCCAGCGAAAGCGTATCTCCTGCACGCATCTGAATCGCGCTGTACATGGGCACGGGCTCGCCGTTCCGGATAGGCTCGCTTAAGGCTCCGGTGATGGCTGCCACGTTATCCTCCGTGAAAACCATTTCCGCGCCAAGCAGCGTCATTTCCAGCACTGCTTCCCCCGGCTCGTTGCCCACAAGCAGGTTCGCCATGGTCATGGCGCTCTTATCCAGCGCGCCGCCGGGGGCAAAGCCGTATTGCTGGTATCCAGCGCGGCCCGCGTCCTGAATAGTTGTAAAAAGCCCCGGTGACAGGATGGTAATGCTCATAGCCATCCCTCCTGGACCAGGCAGTATTTGTAGGTCCCTGATTCCACCTGGGCGGAGATTTCCCGGAACCTATCCTCGCCGATGGGCACGAATCTCAAAAAATCCCCGGCCTCAAACAGGATCGGCAAAGCGCGCCTCGGATCATAAGGCTTCACCGGCGTCCTACCGATCAACTGCCAGCCGCCGGGTGAGGCAATGGGATAAATCCCCGTCTGCTCGCCGCCAATGCCCACCGAGCCCGGAGGAATGCGTGTGCGCGGCGATGTCAAACGCGGCGTATGAATGCGTTTGTCCAACCCGCCAAGGTAGGCAAAGCCGGGCAAAAAGCCCAGCATATAAATACGATACTCCGTATTGCTGTGAAGACTGACCACTTCTTCAGGTGTCATTCCGGCGTTTTGAGCTACAAAGCCCAGGTCTTCCCCA
>JAEWWY010000460.1 GCA_023458835.1 Bacillota bacterium | reverse complement strand
GTGCCGCGGGGGATGATCCGCGGCACGGGCATGCAGATGGATTTTGCAGCCGGATACATGTGTATTCTTACACAGAGGGTGAATCAATGGAAACGGGGAACGGAACGCCATACTCGTCTCCAATGGCGCGCAGGGAAGCGGCAACCTTGCCGCTGAGCGGCACGCCGGCGCGCTCGCACTCCGCTTCGGATTCATGCTCTTTGAGCCCCGCGTAATACACGCGGTCGCAGCCCTTGGCAGGCCGGGCGGACTGCAATTGATCCAGCAGGCGGTCCATATCATTTTTGAACTCGGCGGGATCGCGGAACACGTCCAGGCGGATCGCCCCGAAAAAGTGGCAGACCCTGGCGGTTGTGGTCTCGAAATCCTGTACCGCCATGCCGAACAGCCCGCCGCTTGTGACCGCGGTCATGATATCCACCAGCACGGCCAGCCCGTAGCCCTTGTGGCCGCCGTACATTTCCCCTTCGCCCCCCAGCGGCAGAAGCCCGCCCCCTTTTTGAAGGAACATGTCCGCAAGCAGGCCGCGGGCATCCTTCGTCACATGGCCGCTTTCGTCCACTGCCCAGCCATCGGGCAGTGGTTTTTCCTTCCGGTCGTAAACCTCCACCTTTCCCCGCGTGACGCAGGTGGTGGCCATATCCAGCGTGAAAAGGCGGCCGCCATTGGCGGGCACCGATACGGCAATGGGATTGGTGCCGAACATCGCGTCCCTGGCGAAGGTGGGCACTCCCAGCGCGGCAGTGTTGGTCATACAGATGCCGATCATATCCTCCCGGGCGGCCATTTCCGCGTAATAACCCGCGATGCCGAAATGGTTTGAATTGCGGATGGAGCAAAAGCCCACGCCCAGGGAACGCGCCTTGGCAATAATATCGGCCATGGCTGTTTTGCTCAGGTGCAGGCCCGTGGCGCCCCGGGCATCCAGCACCCGGGATACGGGCGTTTCCCGCAAAATTTCCGGTGCGATGCCGCCGCGCATGTGGCCTAAGCGGATGCCGCTGATATAGCGCGCCATCCGGGCCACGCCATGGCTTTCAATACCCCTTGCATCGGCGGCCACGAGGATTTCGGCGGAATCCCGGGCCTCCTCCTTTTCCAGGCCAAGCTTCATAAAGATATCGCGGCAGAAGTGTATAAGTTCCCTGCGGTCAATGCGGATCATGGGATCACCTTTCCTTTTGAAACAAATCGATGCTATATATATTTGACTATATTGTGCAAACTTCCTCTTGACTTAGAGTTAACGTGAAGGTTTATGATGATACCAGGCTCAACAGAAGGCTTGCCGCGGCACTACATGCTTTTACAGCAGGAGGTAGATTCCCATGAAAACAATGCAACTGGGCGTTTCCAATTTGCAGGTTCCTGTGATCGCGGTAGGATGCATGCGCATCAACCGCTTAAACAAGAAAGAGGCGGAAAGCTTCGTTCAAACGGCCATGGATATCGGGGCCAATTTCTTTGACCATGCGGACATCTATGGCGACGGCGTCTGCGAGGAGGTTTTTGCCGGCGCCATCCATATGACCGGCGCGGTCCGCGAAAAGATTCTGCTGCAATCCAAATGCGGCATCAGGAAGGGCGTTGCCTTCGACTTTTCCAAGGAGCATATCTTAAAGTCTGTGGATGGCAGCCTGAAGCGCCTGAAAACCGATTATCTGGATGTGCTGCTTCTGCACCGCCCCGATGCGCTGGTGGAGCCCCAGGAAGTGGCCGAAGCCTTCGACAAGCTGCAATCAAGCGGCAAGGTCCGCCATTTCGGCGTTTCCAACCAGAACCCCATGCAGATGCAGTTGCTCAAAAAATCCGTCAGGCAGCCCCTTGTGGCCAACCAGTTGCAATTGAGCATTACCAACGCCACCATGATCTCCCAGGGGCTGCATGTGAATATGCTGGATGATACCGCCGTGAACCGCGACGGCAGCGTGCTGGATTTTTGCCGCCTCCAGGATATTACCATCCAGCCCTGGTCGCCCTTCCAGTTCGGTTTCTTCCAGGGCGTGTTCCTGGACAATGATGCTTTCCCCAAGCTCAACGCGAAGATCAATGAAATTGCCGCCAAGCACAATGTGACCAATACCACCATCGCCATCGCGTGGCTGCTGCGCCATCCGGCCAAAATGCAGCCTGTGACAGGCACCATGAACGAGGAGCGCTTGAAGGATTGTGCCAAAGCCGCCGACATCAGGCTCACCCGGGAGGAATGGTACGAAATTTACCTGGCTGCCGGAAATAATTTGCCGTAAGCGGCTTTTTGGCCTCCTTGCAAAGGAGGGCGTACATAGATGAAGTATACGTATCTTGGCAGGACAGGCCTGAAGGTCAGCCGCCTGTGCCTGGGAACCATGAATTTCGGGCCGCGCACCAGCGAAAAGGAAGCCTTTGCCCTCATGGACAAGGCGCTGGATGCCGGAATCACCTTTTTTGATACCGCCAATGTGTATGGGCGGCCAAATGGCGGCCATGCGGGCTGGACGGAGGAGATCATCGGCCGCTGGTTTCAATTGGGCGGCGGCCGGCGCGAAAGGGTGGTGCTGGCCACCAAGGTGCACGGCGGCATGGAGGACGATACCGACGGCCCCAACAATGAGCGGGGACTGTCCGCCTACAAGATCCGCAGGCATATCGAGGGGTCGCTTAGGCGATTGCAAACCGACCATATCGAGCTGTACCAGATGCACCATGTGGAGCGGCACGCTTCCTGGGAGGAACTGTGGGGCGTGTTTGAACCGCTGGTGCATCAGGGAAAGGCATATTACATCGGCTCCAGCAACTTTGGCGCGCGCCATCTGGCCTATGCCCAGGCCGCGGCCGGGAAGCGGAACTTCCTGGGGCTTGTATGCGAGCAGCACAAGTACCATTTGATGTGCAGGCTGCCCGAATTGGAGGTGCTGCCTGCCGCGCAGGAGCTGGGCCTGGGCGTGATTCCCTGGAGCCCCCTGGGCGGGGGGCTGCTGGGCGGGCACGCGCTTTCGCCCGAAGCGGGCAGCCGGCGGGCCGCACAGGCGGCTTTGGAACTGACCGAGGGCCAGCGGGCGCAGCTTACGGCTTACGCCAGGCTGTGCAATGAAATCGGCGAAAGCGAATCCAACGTGGCCCTGGCATGGCTTTTGCATAACCCTGCCGTCACTGCCCCCATCATAGGGCCCCGGACCCTGGAGCAACTGGACGGTGCGCTCCGGGCAGTGGAAATCAGCCTGTCCAAGGATACGCTGAAAAAGCTGGACGAAATTTTCCCCGGCCCCGGCGGTGAAGCGCCGGAGGCGTATGCGTGGTAACTTCGGAAATTCGAAAAAATGACGCGGTCAGCGTCATTTTTTCAATTCTGTTTCAGAATATTGTTTGCAGTAAAAAATCCTTCGGGCAAGGCCCTCAGGATGACAGATTGCGCAGGGGGCGGTGGCAGGAGGGAGGGACCGGTGCCGGTACAGGCGGGCGCTTGATAAGCGCCCCTACGGTGTAACGCGCATGTTGGCTTTTCTTCCGGCGCTTGCATGCTCCGGCAGGGAAGCTAACAAACAAACTACGGCGTAGGGGCGAATATCATTCGCCCGCCTGCTGCGGATTTTATCCCATAGGCAAGGCTTCCCTTGGAGGGGAGGCTGTCAGCTCACAAACCGCTGAAAGAAATTGTTCAGCATATGTGCAAGGGTGGCGGCCACCACCGACTTGCTCCTGTGGGCCACAAACCCAAGAATCCAGCCCAGCAAAAGGATGCCCAGCGCGGCGCCGGCGGCAGCCGTGAAGCCCGCCGTGAGGAAGCCTTCAAAATACCAGCCGGGAAGGTGGATCAGCAGGAACAATATCCCGGTCACCAGATTGGCCATGGTGAAATGCATGCGGGTTTCCAGCGCGCCCAGGACCGCGCCGCGAAAGGTGATTTCCTCTATCAATGGCGCATAGACGACCGCCGTCACAAAGGACCAGTCCCATACGATGGGATGCGGCGGCGGGCCGGCAAGCCACTGAAACAGGGGAGTCTTTCCGCCCCAGAGGAGGCCGGCGATGCCGCCCCACAGGAGGATGGCCCGTATACGGTCAAAACCCAGCACCTCCCGGAGGCTTCGGCCGGAGCGGCGGAGGATGGCGAGGGAGGGCAGGAACCACAGCAATATCCGCGCCGCAAGCCAATAGGCGAACCTGCCAAAGGGCCCGTCGGGGAAACCGTACCGCTTGGCAAGCCACAGGGAAAGCAGCCATGCGCCGCTCCAGGCTATGCACAGCGCAAGGATGTAGAGGAAGGCAATGCCTGCCGCATCTTTTTTCGGGGATGAAGGATCAGGGGAAGACACGGCTATTTACCTCTCCTTGACGCGTTGTTTCCCCTCTATCATTCTCCTGAAAGGGCCGCTTCATCCTTCGGGCGGCAATCATGCGCCTGATCCTTCCCCGCGGCATTCCACAGGCAATACGCCGCATATGGCCTGGAAGATACGCGTTTGCCCGCTGAAAAAACGGAGCGTTCCCATCAATCCACAGGCCATTCGAATATTTTTACAAAACGCTTCCCTTCCCCGGACATCTCATGCCACTGGGGCAGCCTGGCCAAACGCAGCAGCCGTGCGCCAAGCTTTTCACAAACGCGCCTGGAGGCGGTATTGTCTGGGATGTTTGTAATCAGCAGCTTTTTCATGCCGTGGGCTTTTATCACAGGGAGCAGCAAACGGCAGGCCATCCCCGCGTATCCGTTGCCCCTGTGCTTTTCGTCGATGTCATACCCTATCTGCCCGCCATAATACAGCCCGTCGGTATACCCGATCCGCAGGCTGATATTGCCGATTTTTTCCCCGCCCTTGCAGATGGCAAAGTGATAGGCGGGCACATATTTCTTTTCGGGTACAGCCGGCTTTTTGGCCGTGCAGACAAGATAAATTCCGCCGCCGCTCAGCTCCGGCAGTTCGGCAAACCCGTCAAACTTAAACGGAAGGGCATTGTAATATGCCATTTCCTTTTGAATATCCCATTCCTCTTTCAGGATGGCATAGGATAACTCATCGCCGTATTCTTGGCCGGACAGCTTGCCCGCCGGGCGGCCCTTAATAAACAATCCCTCCCGGCGCATGCCGATTTTCTCCATCACCCGGTAGGAGCCGTAATTTTCCGCGTCGCAGCGGGCAATGATGCGATGCAGATTCAGCTCTTCAAAACCAAGCTGCAGCATGGCCCTGCCCATTTCAGGCCCATAGCCCTGCTTCCAGCAGTCACGGTGCAGTATCCAGCCGATTTCCGCTTCTTTGCCTGACAGGGCAAGATTGCAGGCGCCGATGAGCCTGCCGGTATCCTTGAGCACGGCGGCGTATTGGTAATTTGCGCACGGAATTTCCTCCGCCCATGAAATGGCCATGCGGATAAAAGCCTGTGTCTCTTCCTGCGTGTTGGGGCCCCATACCATGTAAAGGATATTTTCCCAAACGCTTGCGTAGCTGTGGACAGCCTCAAAGTCGTCCGGCGTGAACCTGCGAAGAAGCATGCGTTCGGTTTCCAGCGGCTTCAGCATATCAAAACCCTCCCTGCCCTTATTGATATAAATTGAAAAGCGGCTAAGGTTTTCCGCCTTAGCCGCTTTTGCTTTTTGATAAGGATGCAGACGCGCTACACCGTCTTCAAAAAATCATAAGGGGCCAAAGCCTGCGTTTCGTGGCAACCGGACGCAGACTTGCCGTATTCATTATTCCGGATGCAAAGCACTGTTTTGAACACGGCTTACAGCCCCTTTCCATGATTTGAGCAGTAGTATATCCCACGTAACCATAAATTGCAAGCAAAAGTTGCGAGCGTCTTGAAATGGGCGCTTACGCCTGCACGTAAACCTGTTCCCCGTCGATGAACACCATTTTCACATTGGTGCTCACTTCAAAGGGGGAGCCGTCGGTGATCACGATGTCAGCGTCCTTGCCCGCTTCCAGGGAGCCCACCCTGTCCGCGATGCCGATGTGGCGGGCGGGATGGATCGTGATGGCCTGCAGCGCGCCGAAGGGGTCCATGCCGGATTTGACGGCCAGCCCGGCACATAGCGCCAGGTACTTTTGGGGAATCACCGGCGAATCGGTGATGATGGATACCTGGCAGCCCGCCTTTTGCAATGCACCCGGCGTTTCCCAGCTTTTGTTGCGCAGCTCGAACTTGGTGGCGTGGCCAAGGGTCGGGCCTACTGCCAGGGGCACGTTTTCCTTCGCCAGTTCATTGGCGATGAGGTGGCCTTCGGTGCAGTGCTCCAGGGTAAGATCCACCTGAAATTCCCTGGCGATGCGGATGGCCGTGAACATATCGTCGGCCTGGTGGGCATGGGCCTTTAAAGGCATCTCCCGGCGCAGCACGGGCAAAAGGGCGTTGAGCTTCATGTCAAAGGCGGGCCGTTTGCCGATGTCGTCCCCGGCGGCCTCCAGCTTCTGCTGGTATTCCTTGGCCTTGAACAGCATTTCCCGAAGCTTTGAGGCGGTGGACATGCGGGTGGAATCGCCCTTTTCCCTGTAGCAGCGCTTGGGGTTTTCCCCAAAGGCGCACTTCATGGCGCATTCCTTTTTCACCAG
>JAEWWY010000459.1 GCA_023458835.1 Bacillota bacterium | reverse complement strand
ATAGGTGGAATGGGCGGGGCGCATAAGGTGCATAAGCGAGGTCCGGGTATGGGCCAGGGCCTTTTCCCGGTAGCGGGGGTCCCCCGTCTGCTCTCCGGCCCAGTATAAAAGCGGCATGTTCAGCAGGCAGTCGATGATCAGGCGGTAATTGTCCCTGGCACCCAGGGCGCCCCAGGCCTGAAAGAACTGCCCCTTCTCCTGAAAGCGGGTCATCAGTTGGTCCGCCGCCAAAAGGGCCGCGCGGCGGGCTGCCCCGCTCCCGGTCAGCTTGCAGGCCGCAACGCAGGAAGGGGTATACAAAAAACCCATGTCGTGGTGGTCCACCTGAACGTGGTTTTCCATGCGCGAAAGGAAGCTGTCCACCTGTTTGAGCGCGGCCTGCCGGAAGGCA
The DNA here is from genome assembly GCA_023458835.1 of Bacillota bacterium. GTDB lineage: Bacteria > Bacillota > Clostridia > Christensenellales > Aristaeellaceae > JAEWAH01. The sequence continues at coordinate 4,684 of JAEWWY010000459.1, read as the reverse complement.
TCATCGCCTGTGTGTTCGTAGCACAGCCACAACTCCCCGGTGCAAAAGCCCGTGGTCCATTCCACGTTTTCCATGGGCCGGTAAAAGCGGTTTGCACTGACGCAGGTTTGAAACTTGTCCGTAAACACGGGCAGATTTGCCCGCCAGATCTCCGCCGCCTTTTGCAGCGCCTGTTCTACCATACCATTCCTATCCTTTCAGGCCGCTGGTGGCCACGCCCTGCACAAAGAACCGCTGGAAGCAAAGGAACACCACTACCACCGGCACCAGTGCCACCACCGACGCCGCCATGATCAGCCCGTACTCCGTAGCGTACTGCCCGATAAACATGCGGATCCCCAACTGGATGGTCTTCAGGCGGTCCGGGCTGAAATAGATCAGCGGGCCCATAAAATCATTCCAGATCTGCACAAAGCTGAAGATGGTCAGCGTGGCGACCACCGGCTTGGACAGGGGCAGCACGATGCGGAAATAGATGCCATATTCGTTCAGGCCGTCAATACGGGCGGCCTCCAGCAGATCATCCGGCACGCTCATATAGAATTGACGCATCAGGAAAACACCCATGGCCGTGAAGCTTTGCATCAGAATATATCCGATATGGGTGTTTGTCAAATGCAGGATCCGCATTTCGATGAATTGCGGCAGCATATACACCTGCCAGGGGATGGCAATGGTGGCCACATAGGCCAGGAACAAGGCGTTGCGCCCCTTGAACCGGCACTTGCAAAAGCCGTAGGCGGCAAACGAGGAGGTCGCCACCTGGATAAGGGTCACGATGACGGTCAGCTTGAAGGAATTGGCCGTATACGTCCCCAGATTGATTTTTTCCCAAATTTTCAGGTAGTTCGTCCATTGGGGGCTCCGGGGGAGCCATTGCACCGGCACGGTAAACACGTCTTTATCCAGCTTTAAGGATGCGGACAGCATCCAGGCCAGGGGCAGCAGCGTCAGGAAGGTGACCACTGCCAGCATGCCATAGATAAGGGCTCTTGTTACGGGCTTTTCACGCTCCAGCATGCGCATCCTCCTTACCGCCCCATCCGCTTTTCGACGCGGAACTGGAGCAGCGTAATCAGGGTGACCATCACAAAGAGCACCATGGCCGCGGCGCTGGCGACGCCGTAGCTTTCGTTGATAAAGCCCTTGGTGTAAACATAATTGGCCATCAGCGTGGTGGCCTGGCCGGGGCCTCCCTCGGTCATCACATAGATCAGGTCCAGGGCCTTGAAGCTGCCAATGGTCAGCATCATGACCACAAAAAAGGTGGCCGGGCCCAGCAAGGGAAGCGTGATGCGCCAGAAATGCGCAAAGCCTGTGGCCCCGTCAATGGCGGAGGCTTCCCTGAGCTCCACGGGGATATCCTGCAGGGCGGCCAGATACACCACCATGTAATAGCCCATGTATTTCCAGATGGACACGATGATCACCGCCGGCAGCGCCCATTGGCTGGAGGCCAGCCAGCCAGGCGGGTTCTGCATGCCCAAAAAGCGCAGCATTTCGTTGATGGGGCCAAAATCCTTCATGAACAGCATGCGCCAGACCGCCCCGATGGCCACGATGCTGGCTATGTACGGAAAAAAGATGGAGCTGCGGAAAACCCCCGCTCCCCGGAGTTTTTTGTTCATCAGCACCGCCAGGCCCAGGGAAAGAAATGTGGTGAAGAGGACCACAAGCGCGGTGTAATGCAGCGTGCGGCCCATGGCCTGAAGAAAGTATTTGTCCTTGAAAATGGTGAGGAAGTTTTTGAGGCCCACAAATTGCATCGCGGTAAAGCCGTCCCACTTCATCAGGCTCAAAACAAGGGAAAAGCTCACCGGGATGAGTATAAAAATGAAAAAGCCGATGAAATTGGGCAGGATAAACGACCAGCCCACCAGGGTATTGCGCGCCTGCAGGCTCACGCCCCTTCTTTGGTATGCCTTCGCCGTTTTGATTTCCATACAATCTCTCCAAACCGCATATGGCGGATAAAGCCATTTTGAAAGAGGCGGGCGTTGCTGCCCGCCTCTTTGCATCAAAAGGGCTTATTGCGCCTGAATCTCCGCGGAGCGCTCCGTAACGGTGGCCAGGAACTGATCCGGCGTGGTTTCTCCCAGCATCACCAGGCCGTGCTCCTCGCCCAGCATCTGGTTCACTTCATTCACAAACTGACGGATGGGCCGGTCCAGCGTGATATTCTTGACCTTCAGGGCGTCGGCGGCGCCTTCCGGGACGCCGGGGGTGGAGGTGATGGCGGCCAGCAGTTCATCGTTGACGCAGCCGGCAAAGCCGCCGTTGGCCGCCAGGATCCTGCCGCCCTCCAGGCTGGTGCAATACTTTATGAATTCCCAGGCCGCATCGGGATTCTTGGCCGCCGCGTTGATGGCCATGGGGGTGGTGGAGCCGACGGTCTCGCCCGCCTGCACGCCTTCCCAATGGGGCAGGGCGGCAATGCCCCAGTTCATCTGCACTTCACCGCTGGCTACCTTGGTGACCATGGTGGACACAAACCAGGTGCCCATGGGCATCATGGCTATTTTGCCGGTGTAGAAGGCGCTGGAGTAATGGATGTTGGCGGTCTTCAACGTGGCATAGTCCTGCACGGATTTGTCTTCATTCTGCATCCGGAGCGCCATTTCATAGGCGGGCTTCATGAAGCCGTAATCCGGGCCCATGATGGTGTTTTCGCCGCCCTGCACCGCCCAGTTTTCCACACAGGCCTGCCAGGTATGGAAATGCGCGCCGTATACCTTTTCCGTGCCTTCGCCCTTGGTCAGGGCCTTGGCGGTCTCTTCAAACTGGGCCCAGGTCATATCATTTGCGGGATAGGCGATGCCTGCCGCGTCGAGGAGATCCTTGTTGTAGAAGAGGATGTAGTAGTCGGTGCGGAAGGGCAGCCCGACCTGCTTGCCGTCAAAGCTGAAATTCTCCGCCAGGCCGTTGTAGATGCCAAGGTCCACGCTGTCCCTGGCGATCATTTCCGTCAGGTCCATCAATTGGCCCTTTTGGTTCAGGTTATAGGTGGTGTCCGCGTCCTTGATGAAAATCACATCCGCTGCCGCGCCGCCGTTGAGGTCCACGCCCAGCTTGCTGGTGTAGTCCGCCGAGGGCGTATCAATGATTTCGATTTCCACCTCCGGATGCAACGCCTTGAACCCGTCCACCAGGTTCTGCGTATAGGCGCTGCCCGTGGTAAAATCCCACAGCGAAACGGTCAGCTTGCCGCTGATCTTGGCGCCTTCGGCCAGCCCGGCGGTCATTGCGCAGCCCGTCAGGATCAGGGCAGCCAGTAGGAGAGCCAATGCCTTTTTCAAGTGAACCACTCCTCGTATATGATTTTGCGTAATTGGAGTGTACAGGAACCAATGCGCTTTCACAACAGAGGATTCTTGAAAACTTCCGCCTTATTTTTCATGGTTTGCGAAAAAAGCCGTCATATTTTTTGATTCCGAACTATTTTTCATATTTTCTTGGTCAACTTTGACATAGAGCCTATCCCGTATTATACTAAAATCAATATGCGCCTTTCCTCCGGGCATGAGTGGGAGAAGGCGGGCCCTGGGCCGTTGAAGGATGTGAGCGCCATCAACACACAAAGCCTTAAATTCAAAATCATTCTTGCCTGCGCCGCCTGCATCATCCTTGTCAGCGTGCTGAGCAGCACGCTTTTGTACGGTTACTTAACTTCCATTATCGCGGAAAAGGCGGATAATATCGACCAGCTCAACATGGAAAGCGTCAGAGCGCATCTGGATGAAAACCTGCATCGCCTGGAGGCGTTCGTCAATCTGTGCTCCAACGACCTGAACATGGCCCGCGCCATGGGGCAAAAGGACCTGTCCACGCTCAAGGCCCGCCAGGAGGGGCTGCGGGCGGAGGAAACGCTGCGGCTGTACCTGTCCGCCTCCAAGATTGAAAGCTATGTGCTCAAGCTGGTCGTCTTTAACCAGTACAACATCATGGTGCAGCCCAGCATTACCGCCAACAATACCCTGGACGATGCCGGACGCATCCGCGCCCTTCCCCTGTATCAGGACATGCAGGACCATCCCCAGCGCCAGATGGTGAAGCTGTCGGCCTCCATTGTGGACGGGCGGGAATGCCTTACCATATTGGCCCCCGTTTACAATTACGCCGCCTTCGTCAATCAGGGATGGCTTTATATTGAAATGGACATGACCTTTGTCAACGATGTTTTCCTGCCCTATGGGGAGGACCGCTTTTCCATTGTCATCCATCCGGAGGAAGCCTTGAAAAACGGGCGGCTCCTGCGCAGGGACGGGCGCGTGTATCATGTGCAGACGCAGCCCCTGGGCCTGGCCGGCTGGACCCTTCAAAGCCTTTCCGACCGCACGGCGCTGACCGGGGGCCGGACCCAATCGGTGCTGTTCACAACCATCGTGGTCATTACCGCGTCCCTTTTGGTGGCGCTGATATTGGCGGTTCTTTTGTCCGGCATCATTACAAGGCCCTTTGACCGGCTGATTTCCCGGATCCGCAAAATCGCCGGGAATGATTTCAGCTTTGACCCCTCCATTGAAAAGGGCGGGGATGAGATCGCATTGACGGGCAGGCGGGTCAACGAAATGAGTGCCAGCATAAGGCGTTTGCTGGACGAGACGCAAGCCATGTACAAAAAGCAGAACGACGCGGAAATCGCTTTGCTGCAAAGCCAGGTGAACCCCCACTTTCTGTACAACAC
>JAEWWY010000458.1 GCA_023458835.1 Bacillota bacterium | reverse complement strand
GATGGGCCTGGGGCCGCACCGCCTGGGCGCGCCCGGGCGTCCGAAATGGTTCTTTGAAAAGGAAAAGTACGGCGGCATTTTATGCGACATCGGCAGCCACCAAATCGAGCAGTTCCTGTTCTTCTCCGGTGCAAAGGATGCAAAGGTTACGCACAGCCAGATTGCCAACTATGCGCATCCCGATTATCCCGAGCTGGACGATTTTGGCGACGCGACACTGGTTGCAGACAATGGCTGCACCAACTATTTCCGGGTGGACTGGTTCACACCCGACGGCCTGCGCACCTGGGGCGACGGGCGCACCATCATCCTGGGAACGGAAGGGTACATAGAAATCCGCAAGTATATCGACATCTGCTCGGAGGATACATCGGGCAATCATGTTCTGCTTGTCAACGGCAGCGGGGAAAAGCGCTTTAACGTGTCCGGCCAGGTGGGCTACCCCTTCTTTGGGCAATTGATCCTGGACTGCCTGAACCGCACGGAAAATGCCTTGACCCAGGAGCATGCCTTCAAGGCCGCGGAGCTTTGCGTCCGTGCACAGATGCAGGCGCAGAAAATTTGCTGAAGAGGCCAGGCCGTATAAGAGCGGCAAGAAGGCTGCCTGCCGGAAAAGAACCGGCCCGGCAGCCTTCTTTTTTATTTGCTTGTACGTCATTCTTTTTCCGGTCCGGCTGCGGTCCTTTCTTGACAATCAAATTTCCCATCCCTATAATGACGTTTATGTGCGGGATTTCCGGGTTCATAGCGCCGGAGACAGGAGAGGGGCCCACCATATGAAGAAAGTATCCATCCGTATGCGGATGATCTTTGCCTTTGTTATTATTTATCTGGCTCCCCTTTTGCTGCTGGGCATCCCCGGCGCGCTGTGGATCCGCAAGAATGCCCAAACCGGTATCCTGGCCGCGCTGCAGGCAAGCATGGCGGATACTGCCGGGCAAATCGGGACCTCCTTTATCCGGATGGGGAACTATGTAAACCAGATCGCCAATGACGCCATGATCAGGGGGATCATGTACATGCAGGATCCCGCCCAGCTATACAAGCGCTACTCGGCAGTGGATTTTAACACCTTCTCTTACCAACTGAAAATGCTGGTGATTACCAACGACGCCTTTGACGACCTTGCCCTGTGCTTTCCCGGCAAGAATTTTTCCTTCTCCCAGCGGGGTCCGTATACCATGGATCAGCTTTTTACATATGAATTTGCCGTGGAAGGCATGGCGGCCGACGCATGGCAGCCCTTGTATGGCCAGAGTGCCCAGGATTCCTTGCTGCTGCCGGGCGTCTGCATGGATACCTTTGGACAGAAGCGGGAAGGGGTGCTTTATCTTCGAAACGTACGCCAATCGTATCACCCGCAGCCGCTTTTGTCCGTTCTCTTCTTCATATCCCAGCAGCGCCTTCAAGAGGCTGTGCGCCCTCTGATGCAATGGGAAAATATGACCATTGCCATTACGGATGATCAAGGCGCCGCTTTGTTTGCCGCCGGTTCTTCCGAACCGGGGAAAAACGCGGTAGTCCTTTCTGCCCCCTTTGAGCAGTTTCCCTGGACGCTGGAGGTGTCGGTGTCCGAAAGGGAACTCATGCGGGACACCGTAGCCACTACCAACCTGATCTGGGCCGCCTTTGTCGCCATGGCCGCCCTGGGGGTGTTGTTCGCCATCCACATGGCATCCATCAACTATCAGCCCCTGGCCCGTATCTTTTCCCTGCTCAGCAGCAAGGGCGCGCTGGATGTGAAATATCCCACCGACAGGGAACTGGATCATGTGGAGCAGTCGATTTTAGCCATTATCGACAAAGAAGAGGACATCCAGCGGGATATGGATATCCACCGGGATCTTTTATCCTACGCCGCCCTTTCCCGGCTGCTGGACGGCACCCTGTCCGCCACTCCTGATGACTGCGTGCAACTGTTCGACACGCTGCGCATCCCCATCCCCTATCCCTATTTCAGCATCGGTATCCTCAGCCAATCCTCTCCCCAGGCGGTGCAGGCCGTGATTAGCGCCTGCGGCGAAAATATGATCAACGCCTATCCCATTACCCAGGGGGATACGCAGGCCTTTTTGTTCAACCATATGCAGGTGGACGACCTCCGGGGCCTGCAGGAGCGGGGCATCTCCCTGGGCGCGTGCATGGGGATGAGTACGCCGAAAAAAGCAGTGCAGGAAGTCCCCGCCGCCTACCGGGAAGCTTTAACGGCAGTAGACCACCGGCCGGTGCGGGCAAAAGACAGCATGGTGTTTTTTGAAGACGTAAGCGATGCCCATACCGCCTTCTACTATCCCATCGAGGCGGAGGTGCGCTTGGTCAATATGCTCCGCGCCCACGACATCGCCGCCGCGGGGGAAGAACTTGCGCGGCTGCTGGCTACCAATCTGAATGCCGGACTTTCCCGCAGGGTCTTGCAGCAGTTTATGTATAACATTGAAATGACCTGCCAAAAGCAACTGATGGCCGGCGACGGCGTGATGCCTGAAGCCTTCCCCGATTTGCCCAAAGACGCCTCCATGGAGGAGCATCAGCAGCGCATTGCCCGCCTGTTTGAAGCCTTTGCCACCGCCGGGGAGCAGGAAGCGGCCGGCGAGCAGGACATCTTCTACCAAAATGTCATGGCCTATCTGGAGGAGCATTTTAAAGACCCGCAGCTAAGCTTGACCGCCGTGGCCGCCTATTTTCAGGTAACGCCCGCCCATTTGAGCCGGCTTATTAAAAAGCGCACAGGCATCGGATACCTGGATATCATCAACCGCAAGCGCATTGCCCTGGCCAAGGAATACCTGCGCCAGGGGGCTGTATCCATCCGGCAGCTTGCTATCAGCGTGGGCTTTGACAACGACGTCACCCTGCGCCGGCTGTTCAAAAAATATGAAGGGATCACCCCGACCCAGTTTAAAGAGTAGCCCAAAATAGAACGAACAAAAATTTTATTTGTCTATTCTGGCCCCTTTCTTCACATCCGGTCCATTTTTGAATGCCATTGTCAATTTTTCATAGGTTTACAAGCTGGGCTTCCTTTACTAAGATACAATCAGTTGTGTTTCCCGGCCTGCCTCCCCTGCAAGCGCGCTGCAAGGGAGGTGCACTTCCAGGCGCCGGGGGCCCTTGAAAAAAGATATGCAGAGGAGAGATATTATTGAAACGGTTTGTCGGCTGCCTGCTGGTTCTCATGCTCATGCTCCCCACCCTGGCCTTTGGAGAAGGCGGCGCCCTGCCCCTTTCCACCGACGGCGCGTCCTTAAGCTTTACCTTGCAGGAAAACTACTACGCGGGTACCAGCTACGCGGATAACCTGCCTGTGTACCAAGAGCTGGAAAAGCGCACCGGCGTGAAGGTGGAATGGGACGTTATCGAACTGAACACCTTTAATGAAACAATGGAAATCCGCTTGGCTTCCGGCTCGAAGCTCAGCGACATCATTCAGCTTCCCAACTACAACACCGCGGACATCATGCGTTATGCCGAGGCTGGCCTCATCCTGCCCTTGGACGACCTGATCAAGGAGCACGCCCCCAACATTTACCACCTCTTCTTTGAGGAGGTGCCGGAGCTGGGCCGTTCCATGACCGGGTATGACGGCCACATTTACGCCATCCCCCAAAACTTCTACGGCATGAATTTTGTGGCTCCCATGTGCCTGACTATCCGCCAGGACTGGCTGGACGCCCTGGACCTTTCCGTGCCCACCACCGCCGATGAGTGGTATACCGTATTGAAGGCCTTCAAGGAAAAGGACCCCAACGGCAACGGCATTGCCGATGAAATTCCCATGAGTACTCCGGGCAACGTGTCCAGCCTGGAAAACGCCTATGCTTACCTGGCCAGCGCCTTTGGCCTTACCGCCCCCGTTACCGTCCGGTACTATCCCGACGCCAACGGCGTGATCGTGGACCAGTACAGCACCCCCGAATTCAAGGAATTCCTCACCTTCCTCAGCAAGCTGTATGCCGAGGGGCTCATCGACGCCGCCTTCTCTGTGGAAGGCACCAAGATTACCGCCATGGCCGCCCAGAACATTTTGGGTTCCACCGCCTACTATGCCGATTCCACCACCACGCTGCAAAAAAATGCCCAGTCCTCCGGGGATGAAAAAGCCTACTACAAGGTCATTCCCGTTCCCGTGGACAAGGGCGGCAACCCCGGCCGGCAGATCGGCCGCTCCCTCACCGGCTTCCGCTACTCCCTGTCCAAGGACTGCAAGGACCCGGTGCTGGCCATCAAGTGGATCGACTACCTCTACGCCAATCCCGAGGGCCGAGACTTGATGCATTACGGCGTTGAAGGCGTGCATTGGAATTGGAACGAAGACAAAACCGCTCGGGTTTGGACGGAGTATGTGGCAAAGAACCCCGATAACCTGGCCATCTACAACGTGCTGCGCAAGGATGGCGCCTATGCCACCCAATTCACCAACCGCACCAAGGAATTCTTTGGAATGATGGTGGAAGAGTATGTGCTAAACGATGTGCAGCCCATCCTGCCCAACATTGTGCCGGCCTATCCTTCCGTCATCGCCACCTCCGAGGAAAAGGCCCGCTTAACCTCTATCACCGCCGATCTGAATACCTACTGCAACGAAATGGTGCAAAAATTCATCATCGGCCAGGAATCCCTGGATAAGTTCGATGCCTTTGTGGCCACCATGAAGGCCATGGGCGCCGATGAGGTGCTGGCCATCCAGCAGACCCAGTACGACCGGTACATGGGCAAGTAAGGGCGCATTAATAAATCACAAGCATCATTGGGGGGAGCAGATTCATCTGCTCCCCTTCCACAGGGGGGAAAGGCATGCTCCCATCCATGGCAAAATCCGCAAAGATCAAGCGAGCGCCAAAGTCCACCTTCGCCAGACGGCTGGTACGGGATAGAGCGCTGATCTTTTTGCTGCTTCCGGGCCTCGCGTACTATTTTATTTTCCATTATGTGCCCATGTACGGCGTGTGGATGGCCTTTACCGATTTTAACCTGTCCAAATCCATCCTCGGCAGCGATTTTGTAGGCCTTAAATGGTTCCGGGAATTCTTTCATTCCTTTTACTTTTGGCGGCTGTTGGAAAATACACTGACGCTCAGCCTGCTGAATCTCCTATGGGGCTTTCCACTGCCCATCTTCTTTGCCTTGATTCTGCACGAAATGCGCCAGCACCAGGTGAAAAAAATCGTACAGACCGTCTCTTACCTGCCCCATTTTATTTCCACCGTGGTGATCGTGGGGATCATGACCTCCACCCTTTCCCCCAACGGGGGCATTGTGAACACCCTCATCAAGCAAGCGGGGGGCAAGCCCATCGATTTTATGGGCAGCGCCTCCTGGTTCAGGGGCTTGTATATCGGTTCGGGCATATGGCAGAGCTTCGGCTGGAATTCCATCATTTATCTCGCGGCCTTAACCGCGGTGGACCCTGGGCTGTATGAAGCGGCCCGCATCGACGGCGCCAATCGCTTTGAGCAAATCCTCCATGTATCCATCCCCTGCATCATGCCCACCATCATCATCCTTTTGATTATGCAATTGGGCCGGTCCATGAGCGTGGGGTATGAAAAAATCATCCTCATGTACAGCCCCGCCACCTATGAAAAGGCGGACGTCATCTCTACCTACGTATACCGCCGGGGCGTAACCGGCGGGCAGTACAGCTTTGGGGCGGCGGTGGGATTGTTTAACAATGTGGTAAACATGGTCCTTCTGCTGACGGTGAACAGCATCAGCCGCCGAGCCGGCGAAGTCAGTCTTTGGTAAGGAGGCGCTCAGCATGAAAATAAAGCGTACCATCGGCGCCATCCTGGGAGATATACTTATCTACGGCTTCGGCGCGCTGGTAGTGGCGGTTACCCTGGCTCCCTTTTTGCACGTGGCGGCCATGTCTATGGCCGATCCCATGCTCGCCTTAAAGGAGCAGATTTTTCTGGTGCCCTGGGGCCTGAACTTTGATTCTTACGGCATGGTGCTGGAAAACTCCGGATTCCTGCTTTCATATGCCAATACCTTCTGGTATACGGCTGTGGGTACCCTGGCCAATATTCTTTTTACCCTTACCTTTGCCTATCCTCTTGCCCGCCGGGATTTTGTTTTGCGGCGTCCGGTCATGGTGGCCGTCACCATTACCATGTTCTTTTCCGGGGGCCTGGTACCCAGTTTCATCGTGGTCAGCCGCCTGGGCCTGTACAATACCCGCTGGGCCATTATACTGCCCACCCTCATCTCCACTTGGAACCTCATCGTGTGCCG
>JAEWWY010000457.1 GCA_023458835.1 Bacillota bacterium | reverse complement strand
CGTTTTTCCAACGCCGCGCAAATCACATAGCTCCATGTCATTCCACCGAAATCAGATAATAATACAGGGGCTGACCGCCCATGTGTGTTTCCACATCGCAATGATCGTACAAATCCGAAATCTCTCCGGAGAGGCTTTGGGCATCCTCCTTGGAGGTATCCTTGCCATAATAGATGGTGATCAGCTCATCATCATCCGTCACCAGTTCACGCATCAGCTCCAGCGCCACTTCCCGGACGCTCTTGCCGGAACAGTTGATCTTGCCGTTGTACAGGCCGATGATGTCGCCTTCCTTGATGTGAAGCGCCTCGTATTCGGTATCGCGCACGGCAAAGGTAATGGTGCCTGTCTTTACCCTTTGGGCCGCTTCACCCATGCGCCGCACATTTTCCGCGCTGTCCAGTTCCGGCTGGAAAGCCACGGCGGCAGCGATGCCCATGGCCACGTTTTTTGTGGGGATCACATGGACTTCCTTTTCCGAAAGCTCCGCCGCCTGCTGGGCGGCCAAAATCACATTGCCGTTATTGGGGAAAATGAATACGCACTTTGCGTTGACCTTGCTCACCGCCGCCAGCACATCCTCGATGCTGGGGTTCATGGTCTGGCCGCCGTCCACAATGGCATCCACCGTCAGGTCACGGAAGATTTGGGAGAACCCGTCCCCCAGGGATACAGCCACCATGCCGTAGTCCTTAGGCGGCTGCTGCGCCTTTTCCTCTTCCTTTTTCCGCTGCAGTTCACGCCGCTGCTCCACCATGTTCTCAATTTTCAAATTCACCAACTCGCCAAGGCCCAAGCCGTACTGCAGCGCCTTGCCCGGATCGTTGGTATGCACGTGCACCTTGACCAGGCTCAAATCCCCCACCACCAGCACGCAATCGCCAATGCGGTTGAGCCTGCGGCGGAAGGTGTCAATATCGCTGTCCTGCGCTGTAGGCAGCAGGTTCTGCACCAAAAACTCCGTGCAATAAGCAAACTTGATTTCGCCTATCGCATCATGGTCATCGCTGAATTCAGCATCATGCGCATCGGTATGAAAATCCACCTGGGCGGATTCCACCTGTTCGCCCCGGAGCGCCGCGGCATACCCGGCATAAATGAGCAGCAAGCCACGCCCGCCGGCATCCACCACGCCGGCCTGTTTCAGCACCGGCAGCATATCGGGCGTGCGCCGCAAGATGGCATCGCCGCTGGTCAGGATCACGTTGATAAGGCCTTCAAAATCATCGGGGTTCAACTGCACCTGGCGCATGGCGTCCTCCGCCACCACCCGGGCCACCGTCAGTATGGTGCCTTCCTTGGGCTTCATCACCGCTTTGTAGGCCATCTCCGCACCGCTTTTCAGCGCCTGGGCAAAGATGGTGGGCGTAATCTTTTCTACACCTTCCAGCGCTTTGGCAAAGCCGCGGTATAGCTGGGAGGTGATCACGCCGGAGTTGCCCCGGGCGCCTTTCAGCGCGCCTTTGGCCAGTGCCTCGGCAGCCTCCCCCGCGCAAAGATATTCTTTGCCGTTCAATTCCCGGATGGCCGACATCATCGTAAGGGACATATTGGTGCCCGTATCCCCATCCGGCACGGGGAATACGTTCAAGGCGTCCACTGCTTCCCGGTTTTTCTCAAGTAACGTGGCCCCGGCTATCACCATATCGCGCAGCAGCAGGCCATCGATATTCTTTGCCTGAATCAAGGGTGTTTCCTCCCGTCGGGTGGCATAATTTAAATGCGGATGCCTTCCACCGAAATATTCACGCGGCGAACCGTTACGCCAGTCATGCTTTCCAGCTTGTATTTCACCGTTTCCACAATGGTCTTGCAGACTTCAGCCACGGAAATGCCGTATTCCACGATGATGAACAGATCCACATCCAGCATGTCATCCGCCAGGCGCAATTGTACCCCTTTGGACAGGTTTTCCCGGCCCAGCCACTCCACCAGGCCATCCTTGGCCCGCTTGCTGGACATGGCTACGATGCCATAGCATTCCAGCGCGGCATAGCCCACTACCTTGAGCATGACGTCCTCAGTGATATAAATCGTGCCGATGTCGTTCTTTATCTTGCATTCCATCGTCCTTGCCTCCTTAAGAGCAGCAATTGCCGCGTGTCCGCCATACAACCAGCAGGGACCTGCGAATATGTAATCGCACTTCACGCGCGGCAAAGCCGCGTGAAAAGCACTCCCTCTGCAAGGTCAAATCCTAGTATACAGGATTTTGCCTAAAACCGCAACTGGATTTCTCTGCGCCCATCCTCCTTTCCTGTTCGCATCTTACCTTCAAAAGCAATGGATGAAACGATTGAGGCTTGACAGCCCGCCCAGCCCCGCATATAATGGGGAACAACAAGCGATGACGGGATCAAGTACCTTGATGTACGCGCCCCAAGAGAGCTTCCGTTAGGTGCAAGGAAGCGGCGGTCTTCAAGGGAATACCTCCCGGAGCTCAAGGCCGAAAGCATACCGCCGCGTAGGCCAAGCCGGTGCGCCGGATACAGCGTTTGGGGAAAGAATGAATAATTTTCCCGCAAAGGGCATTTCCCGTAAGGGTGTGCCGAATGGAAGTGGTACCGTGGCTTTTGCCGCCTTCCCCAAAATGGGGAGGGCGTTTTTCTTTCCCCGAAAATACAAGGAGGAAATTATGAACGCAGCGGATTTGACCTTCGCCAAACGGTTCGACGGCATTACAGGCAGCGCCATCCGGGAGATTTTAAAGCTTATGGCTACCCCGGGCATGATCTCCTTCGGCGGCGGAAACCCGGCCTCCAGCGCATTGCCGGAGGAGACCGTTTCCCGCCTCTGCCAGAAGGTGCTCAAGGAAAACGGCAAAAACATACTGCAATACGGAACCACGGAAGGATACGCACCGCTGAAAGAAAGCCTTGCCCCGTATTTGAAGCGGCAGTTCGGCTTTGATGCAAAGCCGGAGGATATCCTGCCCGTATCCGGCTCCAGCCAGGCCATGGATCTGTTGTGCAAGGCGCTCATCGATCCGGGTGACGCGATTTTGGTGGAAAACCCCACATTCCTGGGCAATATGCAATGCATGCGGCTGTACCAGGCCAATGTGGTGCCGGTGGAAAGCGACGAAGGCGGCCTATGCATCGATAAGCTGGAAGAAGCTGTCCTAAGGCACCGCCCCAAGATGCTCTACACCATCCCCACCTTCCAGAACCCCACCGGCAAAACGCTGGCGGCGGACAGAAGGCCCCAAATTGCCGCCCTGGCTGAAAAGTACGGCTTCGTGGTGGCGGAGGATGATCCTTACCGCGACCTGCGTTATGCCGGCACGCCGCTGCCTTCCATCAAGTCCTACGACAAGTCCGGGCTGGTGGTTTTCCTGGGCAGCTTCTCCAAGCTGATTTCCCCCGGCCTGCGGGTTGGCTATATCGCGGCCCATCCCAATATCCTGCGCAAATGTATCATCGGCAAGCAATCCGCCGATGTGCACACCGCCACCCTGAACCAGGCGGTGGTGGACGCCTTCCTTCGGGAGGATCTGCTGGACAGCCATGTGGCCTCGATCTGCTCCAGCTACGGCTTGCAATTGAGCGCCATGCTGGAGGAGCTTCATGCCTTCCCGGCCGGCACGCGCTATGTAAGGCCCGAAGGCGGCCTGTTCGTATG
>JAEWWY010000456.1 GCA_023458835.1 Bacillota bacterium | reverse complement strand
ATCATACACCACGTTCTCTACCAAAGCGCCAAAGCGGATGGCACCGTAGATTTCCGGCTCATGTTCCTTGGAAAGCTTGATGCACTTGGCGTAGCAGCCGCCTTCCATGTTGAAAACGCCGTCCTCGGACCAGCCGTGCTCGTCATCGCCTATGAGGTTGCGGTTGGGGTCGGCGGACAGCGTGGTCTTGCCGGTGCCGCTCAGGCCGAAGAACAGGGCGGTATCGCCGTCCTTGCCGATGTTGGCGGAGCAGTGCATGGGGAATACATCCTGCTTGGGCAGGAGATAGTTCATAATGGAGAATACGCTCTTCTTCATTTCGCCGGAATACTGGCTGCCGGCAACGATCACAAGCTTTTTCTCAAAGGAGACGATGATGGCCGCTTCAGAGCGGACGCCGTCGATCTCGGGCACGCATTTGAAGCCGGGGGCGGCAATGATGGTGAAATCAGCCTTGTGGGCAGCCAATTCCTCTTCGGTGGGTCGCAGGAGAAGCTGATGCATGAACAGGTTCTGGCTGGCCAGCTCGTTCACCACCCGCACGCCAATGCGGTATTTGGGATCGGCGCCGGCAAAGCCATCGAATACGAACAGCTCGCGGTTTTGCAGATAAGCGCACATCTTGCGATAAATGGAGTCAAACTTTTCCACGGTGATGGGGATGTTCACCTTGCCCCAGGCGATTTCATTGTGAATGCTGGGCTCGTCCACAATATAACGGTCCTCGGGAGAACGGCCGGTATACTTGCCGGTATATACCAGCAAAGCGCCGGTGTTGCCCAAAACGCCTTCCTTGCGCGCAAGGGCATGTTCCGTAAGTGCACCGATAGGCAGGTTGCGGTATACAGCCGTAGGGTTATACAGGCCAAGATAGGTAAGGTCCAAGCTCATTTTGTCACCCTCCAATAATAATAATGAACCGCACGCGTTATGGACATGCGGCGTTTTGCCTGATCGGCAAAACAAAACAATTTAGCCCTAATTCTAATGATTCGGAATATACCTCCCTCTTTCCTGCCATTGTTAAAAAATTAATTATAAAAATTATGGTGCTTTTTTGCGAAGAAAGCCTGCCGTCCGGCAGGCCGTATGCACCATAAAATGTAACATATTTTTATCCAGGTTGCAATATCGAAATGATTCACCAAATTTTCAAGAGTGAATTGCAGCTTTTCACAGTTCATGCTTCATTTCGCAAAATCCGGCACGCGTGCGGTTCCTCGGCGGGCCGCATCACCCGTTTGCGGCTTTGCGGTCCGTATACGCATTGGCCAGATCGGCAAACGCCTTTAAGCCCAGCGTTTCCCCCCTTACGCGCTCGTCGAATCCGCAGGCCGCAAGCAGGTCCGCCGCCGCCTGCCTGTTCAGGGAAAAGGCAGATTGGAGGTTGTTGAGCATGGTCTTGCGGCGCATCGAAAAAGCTGCGGAGGCCATGCGGAAGAATACCTCTTCATTCTTGACAAAAACCGGGGGTGCTTTGCGCATAACCATCACCACAAAGGCGCTGTCCACCTTGGGCGGCGGCGTAAAAGCGGCGGCGGGGATGATCTTGGCCACAAAGGGCTCGCAATAATATTGGGCCCGCACGGCCAGCATGCCGTATTCAGGTGTGCCAGGCTGTGCCATCACTTTGTCCGCCACCTCCTTTTGCACCATCACGGCCATGCGGGAAATGGGCAGCCTGCCGGACAAGAGCAGCATCAGCAGCGGTGAAGTGATATAATAGGGAATATTGGCCACTACACAGAAGCTTTCCCCCAGGGGCTTCACCACCTCCATAAGGTCCTTCTTAAGCACATCCCCTTGCACCACGGTGACATTGCCGCAGGCAGCCAGCGTAACCCGCAATATGGGCAACAGCGTTTCATCCAGTTCCAGCGCGATCACCTTTTTGCACGCCTTTGCCAGTTGCGCCGTCATGCTGCCGCTTCCGGGGCCGATCTCCAGCACGCCGTCCTCCTTTGTCACGCCGGACAAATCCACCAATTCCCCAAGCAGACTCTCATCATACAAAAAATGCTGACCCAACCCCTTTTTGTAGCGGAATTGGCTGTCCCGTATCGTTTGCTTCGCCTTGCTCAACTTCATTCTCCTTTACAATCCGCGTCATTTACACGCAGATTTTTCCATGATATACTATCATCATAATGGCAGTTTCTGTCATGATGGGAGGTTGTGTATTTTGTCGGAACAACAAAAAACACGGGAAGCCGCCAGCACCTTTGCCTGCCCAGGCTGCGGCGGACGCGCGGTATTTGACCCGGAGAGTCAAAATTTGAAATGCCCCTACTGCGGCACCGAATCGCCCATTGACAAGATCATCGAGCAGCCCCAGGAATATGATCTGGATGACGCGCCCTCCGACGGTCAGGAGGATTGGGGCATCAGCGTCCGCGTCATCCGCTGCCAGGGCTGCGGCGCGGAAACGGTGCTGGAGAAAAACGCCACCGCCGAGCTGTGCGCTTTCTGCGGCAGCCCCCACGTGCTGGACGACCAGTCAGAGGCTGGCATCGCCCCGGAAAGCGTCATCCCCTTTAAGACAACGCAGGGAGAGGCTGTCTCTTCCTTCCGCAAGTGGCTGGGCAAGCGCTGGTTCGCGCCGAGCAAGGCCAAGCGCATGGCCACGCTGGGCAAAATCGCCGGCGTGTATCTCCCCCATTGGACATATGATGCCGAGACGACTTCCGTCTATACCGGTCAGGAAGGGCACCATTATTATGTCACCGTGCCCGTCACCGTCACCCGTGACGGGAAGCAGGTCACCGAAATGCGCCAGGAGCGCCGCACCCGCTGGACGCCCACCCGCGGCATCGTGCACAACGATTTTGACGATGTGCTGGTGGCCGGCAGCCGCCGCCTGGAGGAGAATCTTCTATCCCGCGTACGCCCCTACGACCTGCAAAAGCTTTGCCGGTACCAGGCTGGATTCCTGAGCGGCTTTATCAGCGAAAAGCCTTCCGTGAACCTGAAGGAGGGCTGGGAAGTGGCGCAGCATCAGATCGATGACGCCATGCGCGACCTGGCCCGGGACGATATACTGCGCCGGGCGGACGAAGCGCAGGTATCAAGCCTTCGCTCCGAGCACCGCAATGTCCGCTACAAGCTGACGCTGCTGCCCATGTGGCTGTCCTCCTTCACCTTCAAGGACAAGGCGTACCATGTGCTCATCAACGGCCAGACCGGCAAGGCCGGCGGCCAGGCCCCGGTGAGCCCCCTGCGCGTACTCATCGCCGTGCTCATCGGCCTTGCACTTATCGGCGTGCTGTACCTGCTGTTTGCCCAGGGCGAAGGGCAGGATGTTGTGCGCTATATCAACAATTTTTAGCTTTTCTCCGGCCAGGCAACATTCTTGACCTCCTGGAAGGCCGCAAACTCCTTCAAACATCTGTTCAAAGCCCGCTTGTCGGGCTTTTTCCCTTTTTCCGGCCAATACCCTTTCACCGTCAGCATGTTTGACTTGCGGTCGGTCTCCAGCTCGATGCGGCCCACAAACGCTTCGCCCTGCAGCACCGGCAGCACATAATAGCCATATTGCCGCTGTTCCTTGGGCGTATAGATTTCCCACCGGTAATAGAAGTCAAACAGCGCTTGCGTAAGCTTCCTGTCCCAAAGCATATTGTCCAGCGGGGCAATCACCTGGGTGCGGGGCTCAAATTCCTCTCCCGATACCACCCTGGTAAGCATCTCCTCATCCGATGACAGAATATACAGCGGCTCGCGGATGCCTTCCACCGATAGGGGGATGATCTCCTTCCTTGCAAGCAGCCTGTTAAAAAGCGCCTTGCGGCCCTCGGTCTTTCTGTCCGGAATGCCCAGGTATGCGTCGGAAGCCTTGTTCCACAAAAGCCCTACTCCACCGATGCGCCTTTTCAAGCGCCATGCGCCGTGATCCTCATCTTCCGGATATGGATCGGGCATGGCAAGAAGCTCCCTGGGAATCAGGTTCTCCGCAAAATCGTAGGCCTTTTGCGTGCCCCGCTTATGGTGGACGCACAGCTCGCCCCGGAAGTACAGCGCCTCCAGAACAGCGCGGGAAGCGGTGGTTTCCGACCAGTACCAGTCCACCTTGTGGCGTGCGTCGAAATCATCGGAAAAGGATGGTCCCTGTTTTTTCAGTGCCTCCCGGATCGCGGGTGCCGCTTCCTCCACCTGCCGGTAGCTTCGAAGCCATTCCTTGGCGTACGTTTCCCGGGTGCGGGCAAAGCAAGGCCAGTCCTCCACCGGAAAGATGGCCATATTCTTGTCCCAATAGTCCACCAGGCGGCGCTTTTCATACAGCAGGCGATCAAGCATGCTTTCCCGGTATCCTTCCACCCGGGATTGCAATACCAAATCAGCGTTCCGGCCGCAGACGTCGATGGGATCATACTGAATGCAGCCCGCCTGCCGGATAAACGCAAGCGCTCCATCCTCTCCATGAAACCGCTTTTCCCCCAGCAGGCCATGCTTGAACAGCAAAAACCGTCTCGCATCGCGCCGTGTAATGTTCACGCGCTTTCCTCCCATGTGTGCAGATGACCCGGGCATGGGTATGGTGTCCCCTTTCTGCATTAAAAGGAAACCTCCCAGATTTCATAAGTATTTTCCAAAGCATACCCCAGCTTTTCAGCCAAGGCCAGGGAGGCGGGATTTGCCGCATCCCAGGAGGGCGTCAGCCCCCTTTGAAGGCAATTGAGTATCAGCCGTGCGCAGCAGGCCGCCGCCAATCCCCGGCGGCGCATATCTTCCCGCGTATCCGTCTGTATTTCGATGCCGCCATTGTACGTAACATAAGAGGAAGCGCCGGCCGCCAGTTCCTCCCCGCGCAGCGCCGCCACGCCAAGCCCGCGGCGCATATAATCCTCACCGCTATCAAATTGGGAACAGAAATCCCGGCTCCATTCACCTGCCATGGCCTTTTCATACAGATGCCTGTCGATTGGGCGCAATGAAAATTCCGGCGGAATGGCCGTTGCCATTGCGAGAAGCTTTTCCCTGTCAAACTCAGCCTTTCGTGTAACGGCATACCGCAGGCTTCTTTCCATCCGCTTGGGCCGCCAGAAAGCAAGATGTTCCTCCCAGCCTTCCGTCACAGGCGTAAACCACGTTTTGCCCGGCTCCAGGGCAAGCTTGCCCGCAAGCTGCCGCGCCGCAGGCCTATTAGGATCGCCGCCCGGGGAGGCGAAATCGCCGATGCATAAAAGCGCTGCCCCAGGCCTTAGCGGATGATCGCCATAAGCCTTTCCCATATGCCCATCCAGACAGGAACGGATAAGCCCGTTTGCATGAAAAAACAAGTGAGCGATGCTTTCCCTTTTTTCCGGCGCTATGGAAAACACAGCCTGTATCAATCTACTCCTCCTCAATTTGGACCTTGTCCCTGCCAAAATCGGCGATCAATTCCTGCACCAGATTTTTTTCCTTGCGCTCCTGCATGGGGTCCGTCTGGTCCGCCATCACTGCTTCAAAGCGCACGGCTGTTCCGGCGATTTCAGACAGCGCCGCGCAGACGGCTGCCTTGCGTGCATCCTGGTTCAAAAACTTGATGGCGAAGGGGTTCGTTTTGGGCACCACCGCCCGGTACGCATCCTCCTTCACGCCGCCAAAAGCACAGGCAGCAAGCTGGCTGAACAGGCTGACATCCGTTTTTTTCAGACCCTGCAGCATCGTATCCCAAACCTTTTGGGGAGGCATCTCCCCCGAAGGTACCTTCCTTTCCGGTTCCTTCGCTTTGGGCGCAGGCTGCGGCTTCGGTTCGGAAGCGGCCTGCCGGGGCGCTGACGGTTCGGAGGCGGGCGCAGCCATCGCGCCGTTTTGAACCTTCCGCTCCAGCTCGGCCACCCGCTCCAGCAAACCTTCCACCGTACTTTCTCCGGCAGGCAGGCAGGCCTTTACCGCCGCCGCCTCCAGGGCAATGCGCGGTGAAGAGGCCCATTTGATTTCGCTCTCCACCCGCATGAACAAATCCAGCAGCCTGAGCAGCCTGTTGGGAGAAAGCTGCGACGCCTGCTGCATGTAGCGGGCCGCATCCTCCGCCGTGATCTCCAGCAGCGATTCCACCTCGTCCCCGCAGGCGGAAGCCATCAGTAATGCCCGAAGATGATAAGCCATGTCCCTGGCAAATACCTGCGGCTCCCTGCCGCTGCGCATCAACTGATCCACCAACTGCATCGTCTGCCGCGGGTCACCCTTTGCAAGGGCATCGGCAAAGGTGAACAAAAACGGCTTGTCCGCCGTGCCCAGCACGCTGCGCACCAGTTCCTCCGTCACCTCGGCCCCATACCCCATGCACATATCCAGGATGCTCAATGCGTCCCGCATCCCGCCCTCCGCCGCCCGGGCGATTAAGGCCAGCGATTCCTCCGAGGCCTGTACCCCGGCCTTTATTACCGCTTCCCGGAGCCGGCCGGCGATTTGATGGGCGGGGATGCGCCCGAAGTCAAACCGCTGACAGCGGGACAGCACCGTGGCAGGCAGCTTCTGCGGCTCCGTGGTGGCCAGGATGAACACCACATGGGCGGGCGGCTCCTCCAGTGTTTTAAGCAGCGCGTTGAAAGCCGCGCCGGTAAGCATGTGCACCTCGTCGATGATGTATACCTTGTACCGCCCGGTTTGGGGCGGATATTTCACCTTGTCCCGCAGGTCACGTATCTCGTCCACGCCGTTGTTGCTGGCGGCGTCGATCTCCGTCACATCCAGGCTGGTTTCCTCCCTGAGGCTTAGGCA
>JAEWWY010000455.1 GCA_023458835.1 Bacillota bacterium | reverse complement strand
CGAGCGGCTTTGCAGGTATTCTGCCAATTCCTCCTTCAGCTTTTCCT
This sequence comes from Bacillota bacterium, assembly GCA_023458835.1. Taxonomy (GTDB): domain Bacteria; phylum Bacillota; class Clostridia; order Christensenellales; family Aristaeellaceae; genus JAEWAH01. The sequence goes on along the minus strand of JAEWWY010000455.1, from coordinate 10,130 downwards.
CAAGCAATAGAAGCCTGGTGTCTGAATCAACGGTCTGCATTACGGCCTGCCGGCCGGAGGCTTCAATGATCTGGGGAATCGGGTCTCTGACCAGCTTGTGGTAGGCGGTATGCTTCATAGGCTCTCCTTTATGAGAAACAAGGACCTTTCCTGATGCCCGAAAGGACCTGTCTTTAAGTGTATCGCCTGAGTTTTACTTGGTGTGCTCCTCGGATGAAACAGTAAACCCGGTAATTACTGAATTTTCCTCTCAAAGTGTAGGAATAGCCAAGGAGTAAACGGCGCTTTACTGCTCTTTATTGCATTGGTTTACGTTTTGTCAAACACGGTGTTTCCCGATCCACGCCGCAACATCGGCTACATTTATAAGCCCTTGTGCAATATTCAATCCAAGCGCGACCAGTTCTGATTGCTCGTACTGCAGATAAATTTCGTTGCGGTGCAGAATCAACAGCATAGCGGTCATCCCGATGCGCTTATTGCCATCTACGAAACCATGATTTTGCGTCAAACCACAGCCGACAGCCGCAGCTTTGTCCACGATGCCATGATGTGCATAGACCCCTCCAAACGCGGCGGTGGCACGCGCAAGGGCGCTTTCGATCAAAGTGATATCTCGCACGCCGTGGGCTCCGCCCGTTCGATCAATCAGCTTTCGGTGGAGCAGCAGCAGATTCTCCACAGTTGGCAGCCACATGCTCATTTAGCCAGCTCCTTGAGGGCTTCCAGGTTTTCATCGATAACGTTATCCATATCGGTTTCCAGCGCCTTTTGCTCACGCTGTTTGAGGAACAGGGCGAAATCAAGCACCTGCCGCTGAACCTGCTCAGGCATAGAGCGGGTTTCTTCGGCAATACGCTCAATCAACGTCATGGGATTACCTCCTTATCCAATCGAAAAACATCATCTTTTATCATCTATATTATATCATGCTGATACTTTTGATGCAATCGCCGCGCGCCAACCTCAAGAAAAACCGCTTTGTGGGCATTGAGCGTCACAAAGCGGTCCATGTTGTAGGAATACGGTGTACGAGTAATGTGGGAATAGTGTAGGAAAGAACGGCTTCTTGCTACTCCTAACCACATCTAAACCCGCTTAGCTACGTCTTATTACTATCTGCTGTGCTCCTCGATGGCTACGGCCACAGCCACGGTGGCGCCAACCATGGGATTGTTGCCCATGCCGATGAGTCCCATCATTTCCACGTGGGCAGGCACGGAGGAGGAACCGGCAAATTGGGCGTCGGAGTGCATGCGGCCCATGGTGTCGGTCATGCCATAGCTGGCGGGACCGGCGGCCATGTTGTCCGGATGCAGGGTACGGCCTGTGCCGCCGCCGGAAGCCACGGAGAAATAACTCTTGCCGTTTTCCATGGCCCACTTCTTGTAAGTGCCGGCCACGGGATGCTGGAAGCGGGTGGGGTTGGTGGAGTTGCCGGTGATGGAAACATCCACGCCCTCTTTGATCATGATGGCAACGCCTTCGCTGACGTCATCCGCGCCGTATACACGGACCTTGGCCTTTTCGCCGCTGGAGAAGGCGGTTTCCTTTTCCGCCTTCAATTCGCCCGTGGAATAGTCATATTGGGTCTTCACATACGTGAAGCCGTTGACGCGGCTGATGACGTAGGCGGCGTCTTTGCCAAGGCCATTGAGGATCACCCGGAGGGGATCCTTGCGGACCTTGTTGGCGGTGCGGGCGATGCCGATGGCGCCTTCGGCGGCGGCAAAGCTCTCATGCCCGGCCAGGAAGCAGAAGCACTTGGTTTCCTCCCGAAGCAGCATGGCGGCCAGATTGCCATGGCCCAGGCCCACAGCCCGCTGATCGGCCACGGAGCCGGGAATGCAGAAAGCCTGCAGGCCAAGGCCGATGGCCTCAGCCGCGGCGGAAGCGGACGTAAGGCCCTTCTTCACCGCGATGCCGGCGCCCAGGGTATAGGCCCACACAGCGTTTTCAAAAGCGATAGGCTGGATGCCCCGGACGATAGTGCCTACGTCGATGCCCTTTTTCACAAGCATGTCGTTGACTTCGTCCAGGGAGGAAAAGCCGTATTCGGCCAGCACTTTTTCGATTTTTCCGATTCGTCTTTCATATCCTTCAAAGGTTGCCATTGCTCTTTCACCTCATCCTTGCAAAGTCTACTTGTGGCGGGGATCGATGTATTCCTTGGCTTCGGCGAAGCGGCCATAGGTGCCCACGTTCTTTTCATAGGCTTCCTTGGGATCAACGCCCTTCTTGATGGCTTCCAGCATCTTGCCCAGATGCACGAACTGGTAGCCGATAACTTCTTTATTTTCATCCAGAGCCAGCTTCAAAACATAGCCTTCGGCCATTTCCAGGTAGCGGACGCCCTTTTCCAGCGTGCCGTACATGGTGCCGATCTGGCTGCGCAAGCCCTTGCCCAGATCCTCCAAACCCGCACCGATGGGCAGGCCGCCCTCGGAGAAAGCGGACTGGGTACGGCCATAGGCGATTTGCAGGAACAACTCCCGCATGGCGGTGGTGATGGCGGCGCACACCAGGGCGGTGTTGAGCGCTTCCAAAACCGTTTTGCCGGGGAGGAACTCAGCGGCCATGGCGGCGGAGTGGGTCATGCCGGAGCAGCCGATGGTTTCCACCAGCGCTTCCTGAATGACGCCGTCCTTCACATTCAGGGTCAGCTTGCAGGCGCCCTGCTGGGGTGCGCACCAGCCCACACCGTGGGTCAGGCCGGAAATATCCTTGATCTCCCTGGCTTGTACCCATTTGCCCTCTTCGGGGATGGGAGCGGGGCCGTGGTTCGGGCCCTTTTTGACGCATACCATTTCTTCAACTTCTCTGGAGTATTGCATCGAATCGTTTCCTCCTTACCGGAAAATGTTCTGGCAAAAACACACACTGCGTAGTATAACATACTTTCCATGGGGCGAAAAGGCTTTTATGAAAGACTATGCAGATTTTTTAACAGGATCGGCAATCATCCGGCCCTTTTTCGCGGTGGGAAATTGTGCTATACTGGCAGGGTCCGGTTATATTTTGAAATATCACCGTTTGGCCGTTTAAAACGGCAAAGGAATAAACGAATACGCGATACGGGAGGAACTACCTATGAGCCGGTTGGGCGATCTGATCAAAACCGAGCGGTTGCGCCAGGGGCTGACCCATAAGCAGGTGGCCAAAAAATGCGGCGTGGCGGCAAGCTTTTTGGTGGATGTGGAGGCGGGCACGCGCATCATTGCCGATGATCAGGCACGGCGCATACTGAAAAGCATTGGCCTCAGGCAGCAGACGGAGGCCGACTTCACCCTGGATGATATCGCTGCCACGGTGGACTTGCAGACCGTGCAGCCGGCGCTTCAGAAGGCCGCGCAGGAAAATAAGGCGAAGAAGGCCGAAGAACCCGTCGCCAGTTCGGGGGACGGCGTTGCCGGCTCCATCTGGCTGGACGCCCTTACCAGCGTGCTAAAGCGGGTGCCGGTATACAACGCGGTGATGAAGGAAATCGACCACAAGCTTCTTCCGGTACTGAACGGGCAAATCGAAAACGCCGCGCCGGACAAGGTGTATTATTATCTGGTGCCGGATGATGGCTTGCGGGGCTTCCGCATCTGCCAGGGCGACCTGGTCCTTGTCGTACCGGCGGCCAGCCCCATTGACGGCGCCATCATGCTGGTGGAGGTCAAGGGGCGGCGGATGCTGCGCAAGGTGAAAAGGCAGGAGAACTTTCAGCTTCTTCTGCAGGGTTATGATAGGGAGTATGCCGCTGAAACATATGCGATCAATGAAGTGACATGCCTTGGCCGATGTGTGCGGGCAGAAATCAATCTATCCTGACAGTCTTTTCAGCTTATGGCGGGAGCGCCCTATCTGCCCGTGTGAACGGATGGATAGGGCGCTTCCTTAGGATGGGATGGACGGCTTACGCCGCGGCTCGTTTTCTGGCGCGAATCTCAGCCGTGATCCATACCACCGCCGGGATTATCACCTGAAACGGGATTGCGTAAACCTGATAATATACAAGGAATCCAAACATTTCCATGGCGCTGCTGTATACAATGGCGCACAGTGCCACAGCCAGCATGCTAGTCGGCATCACCAACTGTTTATAATCTTCTATCGTGAACAGCTTGGCGATCCCTTTGGCGGCAGCCAGCAAGCACAATGTGATTTTTACAATTCCGGCCAGCAGAAAATTCATGGTAATGGTGCCCTCTATCCTGGATAAGAAATCGCCAATATGAAGGATTCTCGCCGCGGTATAGGAAGGGAAATAGGAGGCGCTTGCCATTGCCGGGCCAAGAATTGTAATATTGCGGAAGATGATCAGCAAAAAGATGAAGCTGCCTATCGCGAGCGCGCACGCGTATATTTTATACGGGCTGATTTCTTTTTTTACTGCGCCGGCCAGGCACAAGAACAAAACCGTTTCCGCAAAGGGGAACGTTACGATTTGAAATGCGCCGCTGATTAATTTTTTCGGCTCATTTTCCAGGATTGGTTCCAGGTGGGTAACATCCAGGTCTACAATTGCCAGGATGATGGTAAAAAGCACTGTCAGGGCAACGATCGGAAACATGGTAATGGACCATTTGCCCATGATCTTCATTCCGCTTCTGGCCAGATAGGCTGTTACCAGGATCAAGGCAAACATCATGGGAAGCTGCGGCGTTTCCGGCATTGCCACAATTTGCAGGAATTCCGTAAAGTTGCGCAGCACAATGGCACACAGGTGAAGGGCGTACCATGTGAAGAGCACGATGAAGACCCTTCCGAATATCTTTCCGAAGAGGATTTCCAGAATATCGTACAGATCCGTTTCCGGGAATAAGCGCATGATCCTTGCGTACACGGCAAGCAGCGGAATCACCATCACACTGGCAATCAGAAGGGATATCCACGCATCCTGCCCCGCCTCGCCGCTCACGCCTACGACTACGCTGCTTCCAAAGAGGAACAAGACGATGGTAAAAACCGCCTGGCTGAATGTGACGACTTCCTTGCGCATGGCTCTTCCCTCCCCAAACATCCTTGCCGGATATCATTGGTTCAGCATTGGAAACAAGGTGTCGATCAGGTCCCTGATCGGCGTAGTGGGCGAAGGGATTGGAACATGATAGGTATGCAGGAGTATGATTCCAAAGCTTATAAGCATCAGTACGCAATATAAGACCCTGACCTTTGCTTCTATGTTTTTCCAGCAGGGCAGAAGGTCTGCCGCCAGGATGCATAAAAAGAGCACGATGGCAATCGCTGCGATCATTTGCCGCCCTCCCGCATGGTACTCTTGGAATAGGCGGAATTGACGATGCTGATCTTTGAGTGCACCGTTACCTCCAAGGTAGGAAACAGATCCTCCCAATAGCCGGATATGGAAGACCAGAGCTTGCTGTTCTTTTTGTGGATCGTGTTGCCAAATCCAAAGATGTCGGACCGGTATTCCGACTGTACCTTCCTGATCATATCCTCTATTCCCTGTTTCAGCTTTGCGCCGGCAGCGGCCTCCAGGGAGGTGACCTTTTCTTCGTCCAGCGCGTCAAATTCACTTGCGATTTCGGCCAAATAGACATTTGTTTCCGTATCGACGGTGACTTTCAGCTTTCCATCCTCTACAGAGAAGGATTGCTTTGTTTTGTTTTGGGAAATCTCCAGGGAAACATCATCCTGCTCATGCCCCTTTGCGGACAGCGTCAGGATGCCGCCCTTCACCTCATCCAAAACAAACAATAAATATTTGGATTCTTCCGGGGTCAGGTACCCCAGCAGTATTTGCTCCTTGAAAACGGCGGAGCCGTTGACCTCGCAGGCGGGTTCCCCGTCATTGATGACTTTATGGAAAGCCGGCAACGTCAAGGATAGTCCTTCGGCATGCAAGGTGTTGTATATTTGATACAGCATGAGATCGCTGGTGGAAGAGGTCGCCGTTTTATCATCCGTAACGATATTTTCGATTTCATAGGCGACGACGGCGTTATTGACGCCTTTCACGTTCAGGATTTCCGCCGCCGTCTTCTCTTGGGAGACGATCACATGCGCAGTTTCACGCAGCTCGGCATCCCTTAAAAACCAGTCGATCAGATGCATGATGTGCCCGTCCTTGGCAATTTCCTCGCTCATCACAAGGACTTGCGCATTTCCGAAAAAGAGCCTTTTTTCCAGCCGCTTTTTGGCGTTCCTTACGGCGTCAAATATCGTTTTTCCTCTGGATTCAATCAGCTTTGCTTTCGGCCCGCTGGAAGCGATATCCCCGTTCAAATCAACGATTTCAAAAGCCAGCTTATACTCTTTGCTTTCAGGATCCATGTCCACCGCCATACCGGCAACAAGAGCTATATCATTCAGGCTCCTGTAGTTCCAACAGCCGTTCAGCACAAAAAGAAGCGCAAGGAAGAAGGCAGTCATTCTGACCTTTTTACGCATTGCCTTCCCCGTCCTTGTGATTCATGCGGGCCAAATCGCCGGTAAGATGTCTGGAACGGTAACGCATCTCCCACCAAGGCGCACGGATCGTCTGGTCTTTCATCCCTTGGAACTGGAAGCTTCCGCCCAGTGAGATTTGGGGCACGCCAAAGGAAGTAAGGTTATACATGTGAATCAGCATACAGGAAGTCGACAGCACAAAGCCAAAAAAGCCGAAGATGGAGGAGAGTGCCAGCACAAAGAAACGCAGATAGATCACCGGCGCATTGAGCTTGGGTACCAGCAGATTGGTGATGCCGGTGGTGGCCACTACAATGATCATAGGCGCCGCCACCAGCTTTGCCTCCACAGCCGCCTGCCCGATGACCAGCGCGCCTACAATGCTCAAAGCCTGGCCTACGTTGGAAGGCATGCGGATGCCCGTTTCCCGCAGGATGTCAAAAACCACCAGCATCACAAACGCCTCCACAGCGGCCGGCAGCGGTACGCTTTGCCGCTGTGCGGCAATGTTGATGAGCAAAGGGGTGGGCAGCATTTCATGATGGAAAGCTACGACGGCGATATAGATGCCCGGCACGCCTATGGTCAAAAAGAAACCGATGATCCTGAGAATCCTTGAAAAGGAGGTATAATAAAAGCTCAGATAGTAATCCTCGCTGCTTTGGAAATTTTCAATGAAAAGATACGGAACGGTGAGGACCACGGGGGTGCCATCCACCACAATGGCAATGCGTCCCTCCAGCACCCTTGCGACCACCACATCCGGCCGCTCCGTGTACCCCATCGTGCGGAAAAGGGACCACTTTTCGTCACGTATCAGTTCCGTAATGTAGTTGCTGTCCAAAATGGCGTCGATATCGATCCGGCCGAGCCGCCGGAACACCTCGTCTACAATGCCCTGATTGGCGATGCCGTTCAGGTAGCATACGCATACGCTGGTCTGGGTCCGCCGCCCAAGGGAGATGAACTTCATTTTCAACTCATTGGTGCGCATCCTTCTGCGAAGAAAGGAAAGATTCTCCATAATGGATTCGGTGAATCCCTCCCGCGGGCCGCTCAATATCTTTTCATTGTCCGGTTCCGTAACAGAGCGTGTCGCGAAGCATTTTGTATTGAGGATCAATGCCATGGCAATGCCGTCGGCAAACAGCACCGTGTCTCCGTAGCTTACAGCCTCTATGATTTTCAGAAAATCTGCCGTCTGCTGCGCCTCGGCAATTTGTACCACCTGGTTTTGAAGCGTATCCAGAAGCGAGGGGCCGGGAACGATGCTGCCCGAAATCATCAAGGGCCTTAGGATATTGTCGTTGATGATGGCTGAATTCACTACGCCGTCGCAAAAGGCGATGCCGAAACGCAGCTCCGGATGCTGATTGTTCTGTATGATCTTGGTCCGCAGGATATCCACATCCACAAAAAGCCCTTGCAGGATAGCCATGTTCTGATCCAGGGAAACGGCCAATTCTTCCGCCTTGTGCTTCTCGTTGATGCTTTGGACCTTCTTGTCCACAATCCTGCTTTTCTCCGCCGCCTTTTTGCCCGGCATTCCCTTCACCTTCCGTTCTGCCAGCGCATATGCATGAAAAAAAGACGCATCCCCGCCGCTGTGGTTTTACCCGCGACTTTTGTGCGTCTTCTAGTGTTCTACCTTCCTGCGGCTCATGCGGAGCTTCTTGGCCGGGGGCGTGAGAAGCATCCTACCGCGGCCCTTTTCTTTTCCGCTCTCCTTCGTTTGCTGTTCCTGAGAAAAATGCTGATCCGTCATTTCCTGCTCCTCCCTTTTCATTACAAGGTATCATGGCAGGAAATAGGGGCTTTTATGCGGGAGGCACCATAAGTATCTGCTTGCCGCGCCGCCTGGCGTAGGCAACCGTGGAGGCAGTGCCGCCTTTGGTGACACCGTCATACCCGGCGATCATATAATCGCACCTGTCCACCATGTACCTGTTGCGGCGGTGAAAGGAGGAGGGAGTATAGGCGGGTTCCAGTGTAACCACTTCATCGGCCATGCTTAATAAAAAGTTGTACATTTGCTTGTCTTTTGCGCTCCAGAAGGAGGCCTGGTCCGCATGGGGGCATACAGCGATGAGCTTCAAACAAAGCTCCGGCTTGGATTCCCGAAGGCCAAGCACGATCTGGGCGGCCATGGTATCAACGCCCCGTGCCATGCCGCAGTAAAACACGCGGCAGCCCGCTTCGATCATATCTTCCGTGACACGGCACAGCCTCAAATAATAATCCATACAGTCCTGCCGCGTTTCCGTGCGGCCCCAGGGCAGATGCTCCGGCCGGTGCCCGGTAAAGCAGCAGGATATATTGTTGTTTGTTTTGCCTTGATTATCCATGCGTTTCTTCCATGGCGCGTATATCCCGGATGATCCGCGCGGGATCGTTCGCCGTGAACAAGGCCGTGCCCATCACCAGCGCCGTGGCGCCGCTGTCGATGAGCAGCCTGGCATTTTGGAGGCCTACGCCGCCGTCCACCTCGATGATGCCGCCAAACCCCATGGCGCGAAGGTCCCGTATCTTTTGCACCATGTCCGGCATGAAGGCTTGTCCGCCAAAGCCTGGTTCCACCGTCATGACAAGGACCATATCCAGCATGGGCAAATATTTTTCAAGGCTCGCCGCGGGAGTGGCCGGCTTGATGGAAGCGCCCGCCAAAAGGCCAAGGCTATGAATCATATCCAGCAAGGACGGCAGGGGATGCTCCACTTCCTCGTGCACGGTAAGGATGCCGGCCCCCGCTTTAAAAAAGGTTTCGATAAAGCGTTCGGGATGCTTCACCATCAGGTGAACGTCCAGGGGCAGCGTGACTTCTTTTTTCAACGCCTTGACCAGTGCCGGGCCGTAGGACAGGTTGGGCACAAAATTTCCGTCCATGATGTCTACGTGCAGCCAGTCGCATCCAGCGTCTATCATGCGGCGCACATCCTCGCCCATGCGCAGCGCGTCAGCCGCCAGTATCGACGGGGCAATCTTAATCATACCGTTCCCTCCATATTTGCTTCCATTCGCAAAGCAGCGCGTGATACCTTGCGATCCGCTCCCTGCTGAGCTCTCCCCGGCTTACTGCCGCCAGCACCTGACACCCGGGCTCGGTGTGGTGATAGCAGGGGGAAAACTTGCATTGATCCTGATAGGGAATAAACTCCGGGTAATACTCCTGCAGGAGCACGGGGTCCATGGGCTCCGCCATTTCCCAAAGGCTGAAGCCCGGCGTATCCAAAACCTCAAGGCCGTCCTTATAAAGCAGCTCCGCATGGCGGGTGGTATGGCGCCCCCGCTCGATCTTTTGACTGATTTCGCCGGTCTTGAGCGACAGCCCGAACAGCGTGTTGAGCAGCGTGCTCTTACCCACGCCGGACTGGCCGGCCATGCAGCAGAGCTTTCCGCGCATCTTTTCCCGAAGTCTGTCAAGACCTTCGGCCTGGAGGGCGCTCACGGGCAGGAAGGAGATATCCGCTTTTTCATATTCCTTGGCCAATTGTTCCGAAAGCAGTGGATCCAGCTCCCGCTTGTTCAGTACCAGCAGCATGTCCATGTGCTGCTGCCGGGCGCCTACCAGCAGCCGGTCCAGCAGCAGAAAATCCGGTGAGGGTGTGGGGGCAACTACCACGATCAAAAGCTGCACATTGGCGGCCGGCGGCCGGAGGCTTACGGAGATGCGGGGCAGGATTTCCTCCACCCAGCCGTGCTCATCGCCTGTGCCGGGGGTGAACACCACATTG
>JAEWWY010000454.1 GCA_023458835.1 Bacillota bacterium | reverse complement strand
ATGCTGAGCACCTGGCTGTCCTCCAGCAGGGCGGACTGGTCCAGCGCGGAGGCTGCCTGAACCGCGGCGTGATGCAATTGGTGAAGATGCGCGCAGGGGTTGCTGACACCAATGGCAACCAGGCAATCCAAATACCGCCTCACGGTCTGCTGCGCCGTCTCCAGCGCGTCCATCACCTGGGATATAGGCTGATATGCCTCCTCACGGAGCAAAAACAACACGGCGATCAGCCCATTGTAATGGAACACATGGCAGAGGGCCTGGGCCTTGATCACTTCCTCCACAATATTCATCACGGCAAAGCGCATCAGTTCCGGATCACGGCTCAAATCCTGGTCTGTTTTTCCATGCAGGCTGCCGCCCAAGCGCAGCAGCGCCACGGCATAGCGGGGGCTTGCAATCGTAAGCTCGTACCGAAGCGCGCTGTTCATGGCCTCCCCGGTTAAGATGCTTCCGTTCAAAAGGGAAGTCAGCAAAAGCTCCCGAAGGATGGGCAGGCTGCTTTTAAAGTGCTCCCGAAGCGTTTTCACGTCGCTGCGCTGGGCAAAATCCTCATCCATATGGCTTTTCACCCGGCGCAGCACCTGCACAAACTCATCGGAGGAGATGGGCTTCAACACGTAATCCTTAATTTGAATCTGGATCGCCTGGCGGGCGTAGTCGAACTCATCATAGCCGCTCAACACCACAAACTGCACGGTGGGCAGCATTTGGCGCATGCGCCGCGCCATTTCCAGCCCGTCCATGAAGGGCATGCGGATATCCGTCACCACCAGGTCAGGGGAAACAGCCTGCGCCACCTGCAGCGCCTCCAGCCCGTTCTCCGCGCACCCTACCACCAAAAAGCCTTCCCGCTCCCAATTGATGATCTCCAACAGCCCGTCCCGGATCTCCGGTTCGTCATCCACCAGCATCAGTCGGTACATGCGCTTTTCATTCCCCTGTCCATTTATCCTGGCAACAATATAGCACAAAACCCGCCGGATAGGAACAACTATCCGTCGGACAGCGATATGGCCATTTACATAAAATGCGCAGGAAAATGCCTGCGCAAACACATCAGCCTTCGGATGGATGAGGATATAGTACAAAGGTTCCATTATGCTGCCAAATATGAAGCCCGCGCAGCAAGCGGATGCCCACGGCATGCTTGCTGCGCGGCTGCGGGCGGCCCGTCTCCTTTTCAGGACATTCTGTCAAAGCTTCTCAGCAGCAATACCTTTTCCGTGGCCTTCACGGCTTTCCACCAATTTTCGCTGATGGCAAACGCCTTGGCGTATTTTTCGTTGTTGTCAAACCAGCTCCAGGGAATGGGCCATACGCCGTTTTCCGGCCTGGTGTCAATCAGGTAATCCAGTTCCCTTTGTACGATTTCTTCATTCTCCTTGTAATAGGGGCTTAACGGAGAATGGATATAGTTGGATGGACGCACGCCGTAGTATACCCATTGGGATGTATCCCGCTCAATGGTATCATACACCTGCCTGCCTACGGCTTGTGCCAGGAAAGCGCAGTCAAAGCGCCCTTGAAGCCCGGCCTTTTCGATGCTGTCCAGCAGCACGCAATATCCGCCGATCCTCATATCACCGTATTTCCCGGGAGCTTTGAGCTTTTCAATCATAGCGCCGGCAAACGCCAGCGCCTTTTGATACAGTCCGGAATCCTTTTCACCGTAAAGCAGAATGAAGCCCGCAATCCCCGCCGTAAGACCGATGCTTTCGTAGGTGTTGGCCTCCTCATTGTAGGTCCACCAGGGGGCATGTGGATAGCCGTCATTGGAAGGGATGCTGAATCTCCATCCATATGCGGTACGGTCAGGGCATTCATCAAGGTAGCGGAATATCCCCCGCCACAAGGGATGACTCCTATCCAAGAATCCGATGTCTATGAGCATATTAACGGCATTCAGGGTGGTATAGGGCGAAGAATTTGGATTCCAGCTATCCGCCTCCAGGGCGTGGCCAAAGCCGCCGTCCTCGTTTTGGTAGAAGGCAAGCGCCTGTAAGACCGCTTCCCTGCTTCCGCTTTCAAAATGATACCGCCATACAGCCAAATCAATGGGCCGGGCATTGCGGTGTATCCACAAACTGATTTCCTGGAAAGCCTGTGCCGTCAGCTTCTTCATCTTGCAATTCCTCCAAAGGTGCTTTTCCTTATACTACCACAATATGAAAAGAGTGTGTAGCGGCATTGCTGATTGCACACATACACATCTCATGCTATATTTTATTCCGGAATATATGCCCATGATGTAAGCATCAATCCAAGCGATGAAAATGTGTGCTCAACGATATCTCCTGATCCCCGGCATGATTATTGCTGCGGCTATGCGGGCGATTGTCAATCGCCCGCACAAACCGCTTGCCACAACCCACTTGTTTTCGGGGCAACATCAAACATGATCAATTTAACTGAGGTTCTCTTTGTGGATCAAAAGGAGGGCTCCTTTCTCAAAAGAAGCCCTCCCCTTGCCATCTCACAAAATGTATTCCTTCTTCATTTCAGGCTTACCGGTCATCTCCCGGCGCTTTTTCGCGTACTTCTCGTTTTCGTTGCCCAGCACGGCGTAGGAAGCGATTTTGCTCTCCTCAACGCCCGGCTGGTTGAAGGCGTCGATATCCAGCAGCTCTCCGGCGTAAGCGGTGGCCATCTGGAAGAAGTATAAAAGCTGGCCGATGGTATGGGCGTCCACTTCCGGCAGGGTGATCGTCTGGCTCATGCGCCCGGCCCGGTACAGCGCGTATTCGGTGCCGGTAAGCTCCGCGGCAATCAGCTTGTTCAGGCTCTTGCCGCCCAGGAAGGCCACATCCGGGAACGCTTCGCAGCCGTGGGGAATGGGAGACTCGGCCCGGAAAGCGCCTACCTTCAGGAAGGTGATGATCTTATCGTAGGGGCCTTCGGTATACAGTTGAAGCTGGCTGTGCTGGTCGGTGACGCCCAATGCCTTGGTGGGCGTCTGGCCCACGTTCACCGCCATGCCCTTGCGGGTCACGTTCTTGCCCAGAGATTCGGCCCATAATTGGCAGAACCAGTCGGCCATGTATTTCAGGCTGTCGGCATAGGGCATGACCACCTGAACGTTCATGTCCATGTCCTGTATGGCAATGTACTGCAAAACCGCCTCCAGCAGCGCGGGGTTCTGCCACACGTCGCCGGTTTTGCAGCGGCTGTCCATATCGGCAGCGCCTTCAAGCATCGCCTTTACATCGATGCCGCACACCGCCGCGGGCAAAAGCCCCACGGGGCAAAGCTCCGAAAACCGCCCGCCCACGCCGGCGGGGATGTAGAACAGCTTGAAGCCCTCCGCCTTGGCCAGTTGGATCAGATTGCCCTTTTCATGATCGGTGGTGGCGATGATGTGCTTTTGCCAGCCGGCGCCCACTTCTTTTTTCAAAAGGTCACTGACGATCAGATACTGGCTCATGGTCTCGGCGGTGGCGCCGGATTTGGTGACCACATTGAAGCAGGTCCTTTTGACGTCGATGACATCCAGCAGCGATTGCATACGCTCCGGGTCAATATTGTCCTCCACATACAGCCTGGGGCCGCCCCGCATCTCCCTCGGCAGCTCATTGTAGTGCAGATGGTTCAGCGCCTGCTGCACGGCGATGGGGCCCAGGGCGGAGCCGCCGATGCCCAGCACCACAAAGGTATCAAAATCCCGGCGGATTTCCGCGGCCGTGTTCATGACTTCGGCCACGATTTCATGCTGATTATAGGGCAGCTCCATCCAGCCCAGCCAGCCGGCGCCGCGGTTTTTCTGCAAAGCCTGATTTGCCCGTTCCGCATAAGGGGCCAGCGTATCTACCTGGCTTGCGTCGATCCCATATTGCAAGCCCAGGGTATCGGTCATCATATGGTTGATATCCAGCGTGATTCGTTGGTGAGACATAAAAATTTCCCCCTCCAAAACAGCATGCCAAAAAAATGGTCACGCCATTATAGCATAGTTTCGCAAAAGGGGATATAAAAAATTCAAAGCGGACAAGGGCCTCAGGG
>JAEWWY010000453.1 GCA_023458835.1 Bacillota bacterium | reverse complement strand
CCGCCGGCGGCGAAGATCACTTCGATGCCGTCATTGTACCAGGAAGCGGCCAGCGCCTGGTTTTCGGGCGTGGCATCAAAGTTGCCGGTATAGTGGTAGTTCAGCACAAGGCCCGTGAGGCCCAGTTCTATAGCGGCGGCTTCCGCGCCCTGCACAAAGCCGTAGCCGTAGCGCACCACGGCGGGAACCGCCATGCCGCCCATAAAGCCAAGCTTGGTATAACCATCCTTCACCGCGGCATAGCCGGCCAGATAGCCCACCTGCTCCTCGGCATACTTGATGCCTACCACATTCTCGTTGGTGCGCTCCACCAAATTGGTGAAGTCGCCGTTGTTGGGATAGCCGTCGATAAGGATGAAGCTCACTTCAGGATAAGTATCCTGAGCGATGAAGATGGCCGGCTCAAACAGGAAGCCGGGAGTCACAACAACCTTGGCGCCAGCCGCCACAGCCTTGTCGATTTCGGCTACATAGGCATTGGTGCTCTTCTCGGCGGGTTTGAAGTAGTTGCTGGTCTTGCCGTTTTCATCGGCATAGGCCTTCACGCCTTCCCAGGCGCCCTGGTTGAAGGATTTGTCATCGATGGTGCCAATGTCGGTGATCATGGCGATTTCATAGGTGCTTTCGGCCAAAGCGGTGAGGCCCAGGCCCAGGGTCAGAACCATTGTCAAAACAAGTGCCAACACCTTTTTCATGGATGGTTTCCTCCTCGTATGATTCCCCGCAACCGCGCGCAGGGCAATATCATATGTATTATAACAGAATGCTCAAGGTAAGAAAAGAGCTGTTGGCTATTTCCAAAAAAAATATACATCTGTTGTATACAGTATGCGGTCACTTGTCATCCGCCAGCCTGGCAAACCCCTCACCCAGCGCCTCATGGGCCTCGGTGATGAACATGAACGCCTTTTCATCCTCCTGGCGCACGATTTCCTTTACCCTGGGGACCTCCTGACGTCCGGCCACGCACAGTATCACAGGGCGCTCCCTGCCCGAGTAGGCGCCGGTGGCTGTAAGCAGCGTCACGCCCCGCTCCAGCTCCTCCATGATGCGGTTGGTCACCGACACCGTTCTTTCGGTGATCACAAAGCAAGCCTTTTGCGTATTGAAGCCGCCCAGCACAACATCCAGAACCTTAGCGGAAGCAAAGATGCAGATCAGCGCATACAGAGCATGCTGCGCGCCGAGCACAAAGCCTGCGGCCACAATGACCATAAAATCAATGGCAAACAAAAATGCGCCTACGGAAATGAAGGAAAACTTCCGGTGGACCATCCGGGCGATCATGTCCGAGCCGCCGGTGGTGGCTTCGCCCCGCAGTATGATTCCCAGGCCCAACCCCAGCAGGCAGCCGCCATATACGGCCCCCAGGAGTACATCGGTGGTCAGGGGCGGCACGCCGATCAGATCGATGGCCAGGGAAAACAGCACCGTGGCCACCAGGGACCGCCATACGAATACCCGGCCCATGGCCCGGAAGCCGATTATGAACAGGGGCAGGTTCATCACCATGCTGCTAAGGCCCACAGGAACGCCGATCACATGATTCAGGAGGGTGGCAACGCCTGTCAGCCCGCCCGGGGCGATGCTGTTGGGCACCAGAAACAAAGGATAGGCCAATCCGCCCATAATGCAGCCCGCCACGATCTGCACATAGCTGCGCAATTGCTCCATACGGATCATCCTGCCCAGGTTGTCCACCTTCCGCTTCAAAAAGATCCCTCCTTTTTTCCTTTGTGACACGGAAAACGCCGCTTTCCCCGCAAAAGCAGCGCCTTCCTAGATTCAGTTCAATTTGCCGGGGGTGCCAGAGGCCGATCCGAGGCGCCCAGAGAAATGGCCAAGGCACGGTCCACCTTTGCCATCACTTCCTCATCCACACGCCCCAGCTTTTCCATGAGCCGTTTCTTTTCCAGGGTGCGCACCTGCTCGGCCAGGATCACGGAATCCTTTTTCAGGCCGCTCTGCCGGCTGGATATGGCCACGTGGGTAGGCAGCTTGGGCTTGTTCAGCCGGGACGTAATGGCAGCCACGATCACCGTGGGGCTATGCAGGTTGCCTATATCATTTTGTATAATCAGAACCGGGCGGATGCCGCCCTGCTCTGATCCGATCACAGGGTCCAAATCAGCCCGATAGATTTCCCCTCTTTTCATATTGTCACACTCCATGCCCCCTGTCAAGGTTTTCCCTTCGATTGCTGTGCATGGATGCACCGTTAAGGGACCGCTGATTGAATGCGGGTGGCAGCGCCCCAAGGCGATTTTTCCACCCTGCAAGGAGCCAATCGGCCGCCGCAGCGGCGCTATGGCGGCCGGATGCGTGATGCAGCAGGGCGAAAAAAGCAACTGCCGGATACCCATCCGAATCAATCAGCACTCCCCCAATCGCAATGCGGCGCCGTTTGTGCTCATCGTCCGGATTGGCAGGGGGCTTCCGGCGCTGCTCCCTTCATCCTATGCGGACGCACGAAAAGAGGAATCAACGATTCGATCAAAGACGCCTTTAACGTCTTTGACCGATCCCGCACCGCCCATTGATCCAACCCCGGCACATGCGGCGAACGCCCGCCCTGCAACGCGGGAATGCTCATCAACTCAACAAGCGGAGTCAGGCAGGTGCACAAAATGAAGATTCACCCTTCCTTCCCCAAATACCATAAAAGATCCGTGGCCAGCAGCCCCCTCTGCCCCGTTTCCTTCTCCGCCTGTAAAGCGGCGCCGCCATGCAGGCAGCAGCCGATTTGGGCAAGCACCAGCGGAGAATGGCCCAATTGTTTCTGCTGAGCCAAAAGGGCCGTCAGGATGCCGGTCAGCGCATCGCCGCTGCCGCCCTTGGCCAGGGCGGGCGTGCCGGTCACGTTGACGGCCAGGCGCGTTCCGTCATACAAAAGCGAGGATGCACCCTTTAAGATCACCACGCCCCCCAGCTTGTTCCACAAGGCCTGCACGCCCTCCACCACATCCGCCGTTACGGACCCGATGGAAACCTGCATCAGCCTTGCAGCCTCGCCAGGATGGGGCGTAAAGATATTTGTTCCCGCCATGGGCAGAAGCTCCTGGCTCATGGCCAAAAGGTTCAACGCGTCCGCATCCCATACGGTAGGCTTGTCCGCCCGCCTTACGGCCTTTAAAAGCATCAGCCTGTCAGGCAGCACATTCAGCCCCGGCCCCACGGCAATGGCATCCGAACGCAGCGCGGCATCATATACCATTCCCTCCGCCTCCGGCGTAAAAGCGTCCTCCATCATGGGCAGGGGCAGGCAGGTGGCGCATGGCGCCAATTGCTGTACAACAGGCACGATGGTGCTGGGGCAGGCAACGGTAACCATCCCCGCCCCGGTGCGCAGCGCAGCCAGTGCGCAGATAGCCGCCGCTCCCGCCATCCCCAATGACCCGGCCACTACCAGCACCCGTCCGTAATCACCCTTGTGGGTATCCCTGCGCCTTTGCGGCAGAAGTGTGGAAAGGTCCTGGGATAGAAGCATATCCATGCCGGGCGCGGCATCCAGTGCCTTGGGCAGACCGATATCCGCCACCGTCACGCGCCCCGCGTATTCCGGTCCCTTGTTTAAATACAGCCCCAGCTTGGGCCGGTGGAAGGTCACTGTCTCCGTGGCGCGGATGGCCTCCCCCATCACCATGCCGGTGAGGCCATGAAGGCCTGAAGGGATATCCACAGCCACCACGGGGACCCCGCTTTCATTCACCCGCTTGAAAAGCGTAAAGGCA
>JAEWWY010000452.1 GCA_023458835.1 Bacillota bacterium | reverse complement strand
GGTGTAGGTGTAGGTGTAGGTGTAGGTGTAGGCGTGGATTGTGGCGGGAGCAGCAAATGCAGGGTAGATTCCTTCTGAATGTTGTAATCCTGAAGCGTGTGCCCATCCTCCAGTTCATTTCCCGCAAAAATGAGGCGTTGCTGGTCAGGCGGGACGCCCTCTTTATCCTGGATTTTCTGTTTCACGGATTCAATGGTGTCGGCGTTTTCAACCTCCAATGTGATGGTTCGGCCGGACGGTGTCTTTACAAAAATTTGCATGGCCAGGGCTGTTTGCGCCATGCAAAGAACGATAAGGCAGAGAACGATGCCAAAGGTTCTGCGTTTCATCATTTGTTCCTTCTTTCTATGCACAAGGTTTTGTACAAGTATATCATACGCTATAGGCTATTTCCAGTATTTTGCCACGATCCGCCTTGACAGGGAGGCGTAACTGTGCTACCTTGCAATCGGGATAGAGATGGCGCCCGGTTGTTTTCATGAACCGGACAGCCGCATATCCTGGTTGATGAAGCGGATGGTATGTTGACCGGTCTTGGGAAATGGTGAAGAAGGGTTTTTACCCAAAGGAGGCTTTATAATGCCCGAAAATTGTACATCCGACTGCTCCGCCTGCCAGGCGGATTGCGCGTCCAGAAAAAAGCCCGCAGCCAGCTTTCAGGAAAAGCCCCATGATTTGAGCCATGTGAAAAAGGTCATCGGTGTGGTCAGCGGCAAGGGCGGGGTAGGCAAATCCATGGTTACGTCACTCCTGGCGGTAACGCTTAGGCGGATGGGATTCAAGACTGCCATCCTGGATGCCGATATTACCGGACCGTCCATCCCCCGGGCCTTTGGGATTACCCAGAAGGCCACGGGCAGCGATGTGGGCTTGTTTCCGGTCGTAAGCAAAGCGGGCATCCCGGTGATGTCTTTGAACCTTTTGCTGGACAATGATACGGAGCCTGTGGTGTGGCGCGGCCCCATTATCGCCGGCACGGTGAAACAGTTCTGGACGGATGTCATCTGGGGCGACGTGGACTTTATGTTTGTGGATATGCCGCCGGGAACGGGGGATGTGCCCCTTACCGTGTTCCAGTCGCTGCCGGTGGATGGCATTGTATTGGTGACCACGCCCCAGGAGCTGGTGACCATGATCGTGGAAAAAGCCGCCCATATGGCGGATAAGATGGATGTGCCTATCCTGGCGCTGGTGGAGAATATGAGCTATGTGGTCTGCCCCGATTGCGGCAAGGAGATTCGCATGTTTGGCGAGAGCCACGGCGAGGAAACGGCCAGAAAGCACAGCATCGAAACCTTCGACCGCCTGCCCGTGGACCCGGCCCTTTCCGCCGCCTGCGACCAGGGCCGCATCGAGTGGGCCCAGGGGGATTATCTTAAAAAGGTGGCCGGGAAACTGGCGGAGATGGGAAAGGCTTGAGCTTGGCAAACGGGCTTCACCCAAACATTGACATGGACAGCCCGTCATGCTATACTATCCCCTGTTCATGGGGGAGTAGTTGGCGCTTGGCGCGGCAAGTCAACATCCTGGCGTTAACGCGTAAAGCGCCTGGCTTGTCTGAAATAATGAGACTCATGTACGGCCTTACGCTGTACATGAGTCTTTTCCTATGGCGGCGCAATCAAAGGTACAGGGAGTGGCGCGGATGGGTTTCCTGGAGCTTTTCCTGCTGGCAGTGGGGCTGTCGATGGATGCTTTCGCGGTGGCGCTGTGCAAAGGGCTGTGCATGCAGCGGCTGGACAAGCGCCAGGGTATGCTGATCGCAGCCTTCTTCGGCGGCTTCCAGGCGCTGATGCCTTTGATCGGCTGGTTTCTGGGCACGCAGTTTGAGTGCTATATCACATCCGTTGACCACTGGATTGCCTTTGGGCTGCTTGCCATGATCGGCATAAGTATGCTCAGGGAGGGCTTTTCCAAGCAGCAGGAAGAGGTGGACTGTTCGGCAAAGCAGGATATCAAGGGCCTGCTCCTGCTGGCCATCGCCACCAGTATCGACGCCCTGGCGGTGGGCATCACCTTTGCCTTTTTGCGGGTGAATATCCTGCCGGCGGTATCCTTGATCGGCGTCACCACGTTTTTGCTGTCGTTTGCCGGCGTATGGGCCGGCCACCGCTTCGGTTTGAAATATCAAAAAAAGGCCCAGATGGCAGGCGGAGCGACGCTCGTCCTGATGGGCCTGAAGATATTGCTGGATCACTTGGGCACGCTGTGATTATGGCGAGCAGCTTGGCGGCCTTTTCAGCGCCTTGTAGGGAATGGTGAATTCCACGATGCCTGTGGAATAGGGCGCGATGTCATACTGCTGGTAATAGATCACCAGCCCGCAAGGGGACAGATAGTAGCTTTGTGGATTGAACCGCTCCACGATGAGCTTGCGGTAGTCCTCAAAGAAGATGGGATTCTCCGCCATAATCTTGTCGGCCTGCGCAAGGATCAATCCCAAGATCAGTTGCTGATAATGGGTTCCCGGCGCAAAGAAGCTGCTAAGCGGCACGATTGTTCCCGTCCGCAGGTTCCAGGTATCCGAATAGCGCAGGGTGTTGGGGTGCGCCCCGCCGGTGTATTCGTACTGGTCCCTGTACATGCTCAGATAGCAATCCTGGTTGTAGGTCACCTTATAGTAAAGCCCCGCACCATACGGGTTGAAGGGGAAGCCCTCCTCCTGGGTGTACTGGTAGGTCTCCACAGCATTTTGATACAGCGTGGTAGAGGCATAGGTGTTCAGGTCATCCAACTGCATCTGGATGCGGCTGTTGATGGCCGTTTCCACAGGGCCGCCCCCCGGCAGCCTTACGGTGAAGTAATGGTTTTCCACGGAGAGTACCAGGACACCCTCATATGTAAAATCCTGTTTTTGTTCCCGTGGGACGATGGTAGCGCTTATGGTTTGCGTTGGCATGTTCATCCCTCCTGCTGCCAGCTTATGCCGGACGGAAGGATCGGTGACAGGCGGATGAGCCCCGCCAATTCTTCGGCAATAATAAGGCTGCCGCACCAGGCGGCAACAACGCATAAATTTTACATGCTTATGCCATTGTGCGTTGGCGCGACAGCCCCTTTACAATAAAATAAGCGGCTATTCCTTATCACAGGGCTTTGTATCATCCTCCGCAGGATACGTGCCCAAATGCTGATCCAGCCGCCTATGGGCCGATTTCACG
>JAEWWY010000451.1 GCA_023458835.1 Bacillota bacterium | reverse complement strand
TGGACAGCGCCAAAGTGGCCAGGGAAGTCATTACCTTGAATTCCAAGGTTTTGCTGGATCTGGGCGAAGAAGTGCTTGAGGTCTCATTGGTATATCCCCCGGAGGCCGACGTGGCAAGCAATAAGTTTTCGGTGTTGTCCCCCATTGGAACCGCCATTCTGGGATATAAGGAAGGCGATTTTATTCAATGGAAGGTTCCCTCCGGCGTTGCTGAGATCCATGTGAAAAAGATCATCTACCAGCCGGAAGCGGCGGGGGATTATCATTTGTAAAAGCAAGAAAAAGAGGCAGGCGATATATACCTGCCTCTTTTTCTTAAGATGGGGTTTCCAAAGGGGCTGTGTCCCTTTGGCGGGGCCCAGGGGCAGAGCCCCTGGCTACTGGCCGATGGTTTTCAAGTATTCCCGGCTCAGCTTCGCGGCTTCCAGGGGCGGGCGCTCCGTAGACAGGTCCTGCTCCACCACCAGCCATTTCGCGCCGCTTCCCAAGGCGGCATCTACGATGGAGGGGATGTCCTGGCAGCCATGCCCTACGGGCTTGAAGGAGAAAGCCACGCCTGTATCGGCGGCCTTGTCGGTGCCGATCAGGCCGTAGGGCGTTTTGCCATCCCTGCGGCCCACATAATCCTTCAGGTGCACCACCGGGCAGCGGCCCGCATACTTGCGCACATATTGCGCGGGATCAAGCCCGGCATACTTCACCCAGCAGGTATCGATCTCCGTTTGCAGGATATCGGCGGGAACGGCGCCATAGAGGAAGTCCAGCCCATACTGCCCTGAAAGGGTCACAAACTCAAAGTCATGGTTATGGTACAGCAGTTGGATACCGGCCTCCCGGCAAAGCCTTCCGAACTGATAGATGACCTTGAGCATTTCGGCAAAGCCCAAAGCACCGGGCCGGCTGCTTTCGTCCAGGAAGGGGATGGCGATATAGCTGCAGCCGATGGCCTTGTGGTAGGAGATGACGCCGAACATGTCCCCGATGATCTGCGCAATGGGCACATGGCTGGAGATGGCTGTCAGGCCGTGCTTTGCCAGCAGGGCTTTCACTTCTTCCGCCGTGTGGCCGTAAAAGCCGGCAAACTCCACGCCGTCGTATCCCAAAGCGCTGATTTGGGCGAGAACGCCGTTCAAATCGGCCTGCGCCTCGTCCCGGGCTGAGTATACCTGGTACGCAATAGGCAGTTTCATACGCTCCTCCTTTATTCAGTCAAAATATACGGGCTTGCCCGTCTGGGCGGATTCATAGATGGCATCCAGGATCTGCGTTACCACCAGCGCCTGCTCGGGCTTGACCAGCAGGGGCTTTTTATCGTCCAGTACATGCTCAATCCACATTTTGGCTTCCAGATCGGCGGGAGAGACGGAGGCGCCGTCATAGAAGGCCACGCCGCCGGCGCTCAGGTCAGGGGCAGTGACATAGGTCTGGGAGAATTTTTCGCCGTTTAGGCGCAAAGCGTCGTTGTCGCCCAGCATATCCGCGCCGCCCTCGGTGCCGCAGAGCATGGTCTTGGCTTCATGAACGAACAGCGTGTTCAGCGCCCAGGAGGCTTCCACGGTGATGGTAGCGCCGTTTTTCATACGCACAAAGCCGAAGGCGGCATCTTCCACGGTGAACTTTTCCGGATCCCAGGGGCCCCAGGCATTGGCGGAATTGGGCTTGGGCGCCAACTCGCGGTACTTGGTGCCTACAACCATGGCCGGCTCATAGTTGTCCATGCACCAGAGGGTCAGGTCCAAGGCATGGGTGCCGATATCGATGAGGGGGCCGCCGCCCTGCTTTTCCTCATCCAGGAACACACCCCAGGTGGGCACGGCCCTGCGGCGGATGGCCAGGGCACGGGCATAGTATACATTGCCCAGATCGCCGTTTTCGCAGCATTTTTTCAAATACAGGCTGTCGGGACGAAAACGGTTCTGATAGCCGATGGTGAGCTTCTTGCCGGTGCGCTTCGCCGCCTCCAGCATTTTTTTGGCTTCGGCGGTATTTTTCGCCATGGGTTTTTCACACATGACATGCTTGCCGGCTTCCAAAGCGGCTACAGTAATGGGCGCGTGGCTGGAGTTGGGCGTCAGCACGTGCACGACGTCCAGATTCAGTTTCAACAATTCCTGATAATCAGTGAATACCTGGGCGCCGGGCGCGCCATATTTCCCGGCCGCCTCCTTTGCGCGCTCCGGGATAATGTCGCAAAAAGCCACCATTTCTACTTGGGGAACCTTTTTCAGGCTGGGCATATGCTTGCCGTTGGCGATCCCGCCGCAGCCGATGATGCCGATGCGAACCTTGTCCATTGTGTGTTTCCTTTCCGTGATCCGCCATAATAGGCGATTTTACTATATTCATTATACCGCATATGCGCTATAATTGTCATGACAAAGGTCATGGATTTCATGACAAATTGTGCTGCCCAAGGAGGAGCCGCCATGCCTGAGATGTACGAGCAAGCCAGGGACGACATGGAGCAGGCCGTTTGTTTCCGCTCCAGGAACAATAGCTGCATGCCCCACTTTCATTCCAGCATCGAGCTTGTCTATGTGGTGGATGGGGTACTGGGCGCCATCCTGGACGGCCAGCGCTATGATGTATCCAAGGGCGGCCTGCTGATTACTTCCGGCTATACGGTGCACCGGTATTTTACGGAAGCTTCATCGGATGTGATCGTATGGATCATACCCGTTTCCTTTGTGCCCATTCTGGAAAAACCCCTGGCCAACAAGCGGTTTTTAAAGGCGGTGTACCGCGAGGAGGAGGGCGAGCTTTCCGTTTTGATCCCGCTGATGCAAAAACGGTGGGATGCATTGGGGGTGGAGGCCAGGCGCGGCTTCACCCAGCTTCTTCTGGGCATTCTGATGGACCGGGTGGGCCTTGCCGATATGCCCATCAAGGCTCCGGCGGGGCTGATGCGCAACATGCTCGCCTACCTGCAGGAGAACAGCGCGTCTCCCCTGAGCATGGACAAGCTGGCCCGCCATCTGGGGTACAGCCGCAGCCGCCTGTCCCATCTGTTTCGTGACAATTTCGGTTGTTCCTATTCCGAATATTTGGGCAGCCTGCGCTGCCGGCGGGCGGCCCGGCTCCTTGCGCAAAGCGACCTCACGCAATTGGAAATAGCGCTGATGACGGGCTTTGAGTGCATCCGAACATTCTACCGTGCCTTTCAAAAATGCTACGGCATGACGCCCAAACAATATGTGCGTTCTTTGAGTCAGCCCGAAAACATGCCTGCGGCGCATCCATAAGGAAACAACACAAAGGAGAAGAGTGATGAATGCCATGACAATCCCCGGCCTTTCCGTTCAGTATGCGGAGGGCGCCTATGAAATCACCCGGGACGCGCATATCCATTCCCCCAAGCTGTATTATAGCCGGGACCCGGAGGGGGCGGAGCGTACATTCCTCTGCGCTATGGAGAATGCTTCGTTGAAAATCCCTTCGCCCCTTCCGGGGGAGAGGCTGTACTTTTTTCTTGAGATGGGAGACGGCGCCGTGCGGACAGCCGCTTCCCGGCAGGTGGAGATTTCCGGAGTGGCGAATTTCCGCGATCTGGGCGGATATCCGGCTGTGGATGGAAAAACGGTGAAATGGGGCAGATTCTTTAGGGGCGGGCCGCTTCACGGCCTCGGGGAAAAGGAGAAGGAGTCGCTGGCGGGGCTGAAGCTCAAAAAGGTGATCGATTACCGCACCCGCCTGGAGGCGGAGCGTGCTCCCGATGAGTGCCCTCCGGGGGCAAATTGTCAGTGGACCCCGGCAATACCCCGGGAGGAGCGGTTTTTGCAGTTTGCGGACAGGGATGTGATCGCCCACTTGAGGGGCATCCGCACGGCGGCCGACGCCCGGGAGGGGTACCGGCTTTTTGTAGACCTGTATGCCGCCATGCCCTTTGGCAGCGATGCCTTCCTTCAGATGCTCCAAACGCTGGATGACCCGCAAGGCGTGCCCTTCATGCAGCATTGCTCCGCGGGAAAGGACCGCACCGGCGTGGGGAGCGCGCTGCTTTTGCTGGCATTGGGCGTAGAGGAAAAGGCCGTTGTTCAGGATTACCTGCTCTCCCGCGTGTTCCGGCAGGAGGCCAACAACCGCCGCATGCAAAAGCTGAAGGCGGAGGGAATCGTTCCGGAAGCGATGGATATGCTCCACCGGATGATGACCGTCAGCGAGGAATTGATTTTTTCCGCCCTGAATGCCATACGTGCGAAGTATCCTTCCTATGAAGCGTTTTTCCATGGGGAGTACGGTATCACCGGGGAGCGGCTGAACCGCTGGCGCGAAGAATATACTTGCTGAAATATCATGGTTTGGAAGTTGGGCTTGACGCGCCAGGATAGATTGTGTAAAATTGAATTGTAAAAAACACGGGAGGTGTCTGCTCATGACACTGTATGATTTCACTGTAAAAGACGCAAAGGGGCAGGATGTGCCTCTGTCCGACTATAAAGGCAAGGTGCTGCTGGTGGTGAATACCGCAACAGGCTGCGGCTTCACGCCCCAGTACAAAGGCCTGCAGGCGCTGTATGATGCCTATCAGGGTCAGGGGCTGGAAATCCTGGACTTTCCCTGCAACCAGTTCATGAACCAGGCGCCGGGCACGGATGCGGAGATTTTGTCCTTCTGCCAGCTCAAATATAACGTAACGTTCAAAACCTTTTCCAAGGTATTGGTAAACGGCCGCAGGAACCATCCGCTGTATGCCTTTTTGAAACGGGAAGCCGGCCGCAAGATCATCCCCTGGAATTTCACCAAATTCCTGATAGACCGGGGCGGCCGGGTAGTGCGGCGCTTTTCCCCAAAGACAAAGCCGGAGGATCTGGCGGAGCATATTGAGGCGCTGCTGTAAAAGGAGTTTTGCCTATGGAGGATTCCCTGCGGCTGGACCGGCAGCTTTGCTTTGCGCTGTATGCCTGCTCCAAGGAGCTCTTGCGCAGGTATGAGCCGGTATTGGCTCCCCTGGGGCTGACATACACCCAGTATATACTACTTTTGTCCCTCTGGGAAAAGGACGGGCAGACCGTCAAGTCTCTGGGGGAATCCCTTTATCTTGATTCCGGCACCCTGACGCCGCTGATCAGGCGGATGGAGTCAAAAGGCTTCGTCAAAAAGCAGCGCAGCCAGGCGGATGAGCGCAGCGTGGAGGTATTCCTTACGCCAAAGGGCCGGGCGCTGCAAAGGGAGGCCCTCCCTATCCCGGAAAAAATGCTTTGCTTAGCGGGTCTTTCCGCCGCAGAAGCCGTTTCCCTGCGGGATTCCCTGAAGACCTTCCTGCACGGCCTAGAAGAAAGGTAAGGGGTTCATATGCCGCATTGCATCTTCCTGCATCCGCTGTGGATGTGGGTTTTCTAAACCCAACTAAGGGACTGTGTGCATTCCGGCTTTTGCCAAAACACCAACCGCCCTGTCCGCATTCATGGACAGGGCGGTTTCTTTTGTACCACCGCGTCAGG
The DNA here is from genome assembly GCA_023458835.1 of Bacillota bacterium. Taxonomy (GTDB): domain Bacteria; phylum Bacillota; class Clostridia; order Christensenellales; family Aristaeellaceae; genus JAEWAH01. Next base: position 4,179 of record JAEWWY010000451.1, on the reverse strand, counting down.
AAAGCAACGCCTCCGAAGAACGGATAAGCGTATCGTTCAGCGCTTGGGAGGTGCTTTCTTCCCCGGCGCAGGTGTTCACATACAGCTTGATCTTGGGCTCCGTGCCGCTGGGGCGGATGCATACCCAGTGGCCGCCTGACAGCTCGTAATACAGCACATCCGATTCCGGCAGGCCCATTTTCGTCTTGCTCCCTGCCGCATCCGTCCTGATGCCGGTCAGATAATCCCGCTGGGCCAGGATGGGGATGCCCGCCAAATCCCTGGGCGGATTGGTCCTAAGCCCAGCCATCATTTCCTGCATCCTGGCAAGGCCGTCTTTCCCCGGCAGCGTCTTGGATACCACCTTTTCCACATAGTATCCGTACTGCCTGAAAATGGCCTGCACCCGGTCGTACAGGGTGATCCCTTCCGCCTTGCAGGCGGCTGCCACCTCCGCCAGCAGGAGGGAGGCGTTCACGCCATCCTTATCCCGTACGAAGGTGCTGGACAGGTATCCGTAGCTTTCTTCAAAGCCGAACAGGAAGGTGTGGCTCCCCGTATCCTCAAACTGCTGGATGAGTTCCCCGATGAACTTGAAGCCTGTCAGCGTATCAAACATTTCCACGCCATAATCAAGGCAGATGGCCCTGGCCAGCTCCGTAGTGACGATGGACTTGGCGGCGGCCCCATTCTCCGGCAGCGTGCCCAGCCTTTTGCGGGTGGAGAGGATGTAGTGCAGCAGCACGCAGCCGATTTGGTTCCCCGTCAAAAGCTGAAACTGTCCTTTTTTATCCCGGACCGCTACGCCCAGCCGGTCACAGTCCGGGTCGGTGCCGAAAATCACGTCGGCCCCCACCTGGTTGGCCAGATCCATAGCCAGCTTGAAGGCGTTGGGATCCTCCGGATTGGGCACGGCAATGGTGGAGAAGTTGGGGTCGGGCTGCTCCTGCTCCTTGACCACCGCCACATTGGTGATGCCCACTTCCTTTAAAATACGGCGAACCGGCACGTTGCCCGAGCCGTGCAGCGGCGTATACACAATGGACAGCTTGCCGCCCTCCTCTTTCATCAGCTCCGGCTGCACGCAAAGAGTGCGTACCCTTTGGATGTACGCGTCATCCACTTCCCGGTTGCCGATGATGTGCAAAAGCCCCTTATCAAGCGCTTCGCCCTCATCCATGGGCACCGCGTCAAAATAGTCCGTTTCCCGGATAAAATCGGTAACGGCCTGGGCGGCCTCGGGGCCCAATTGCGCCCCATCCTCCCCGTATACCTTGTAGCCGTTGTACTGGGGCGGGTTGTGGCTGGCCGTGATGGCCACCCCCGCGATGCAGTGCAGGTGCCGTACCCCGAAGGAAAGGATGGGCACCGGGCGGAGCGCGTCGAACAGATAAGCGGGAATGCCGCTTTGGCACAATACAAGCGCCGTTTCCCTGGCGAACTCGGGGCTCATGCGGCGGCTGTCGTAGGCGACCACCACGCCCCGGGCGGCGTTTTCCGGGTCCGTCAGCAAATATTTGGCCAGGCCCCGGGTGGCCCGGTGCACGTTGTACACGTTCATCCGGTTCAGGCCTGCGCCCAAAACACCGCGCATGCCGGCGGTGCCGAAGGAAAGCTCCTTGAAAAAGCGGTCCTCGATTTCTTTTTCATCCCCGGCAATCCCATCGAGTTCCGCTGAAAGCTGTGTATCCGATGCAAAATCTCTGCGCCAGGATGCGTAGGATTCGCGATAGCCCATCACGCAAGCCTCCATTCCGCAGTACGTACTGTCTTTTTATTATAGGAAATTCCCGCAGATTTGGCAAACAGAATCTTTTTTTCACCGTCCTTGCATAGGCTATTGCCAGGATCACTGGCATGGGGAGGGAATGAAGTGGGGCGGCGGCTTGCCATCCTTGCATTTTTATGCCTGACGCTGCTGATGGGCTTGGTTTTTCCCAAGGTGTGGGAGCGCGCCATGAGCCGGGAGGATGCGCTGCCGCCAGGCATTTCAGCTCCTGAGAAGCGGCTTTTACGCGTCTGGCTGATGGAGGATACCCTTGGCGCATCCTCCTGGCTGAAGCGTCAGTCATCCCGGATGGAAAGCGCGCAAAGCGGCGTCTCCGTTTATCTGCGCACGGCGCGGCCCCAGGAACTTTTGCAGCCGGATACCGTGTTGCCGGACCTGATTATTTTTAGCCCGGGCGCTGTTAAAAATCCGGAAAGCCTGTTTCTGCCCCTGACAGGGGAGCTGCCTCTTTCGGATAGCGCGCTGCGGGCCGGCAGATGGCAGACTGCGCAATATGCCGTTCCGGTATGCATGGACGGCTACGTGCTGGCCTATGACCCGGCCCTGACGGGGACGGCCGCGGCGACGCCGGCTCCTGCGCCGCTGCTGGGCATTGGCGCCGTGCCTTCCGTTACTCCCGCGCCGGAGAAGACAACATCCTTTGACGATTTGCTTGCCTCCCTTGCCAAGCTCCCCCGGGGCAAAGACACAGCGTATGATTTTCAGTGCGCCGCCGGAATGCCCCTGATGCTTCTCTCCTCGCTGCGGAGCGGCGATACCGGCCTTGCGCCCGGCGCGCTGCCATCAAGCTTCGGCAATGCATCCCGGGATACAGTGTACGCCGAATTCCTGGCCGGCCGGTGCCGGGCCTGCATGCTCCCTTCCAGGTATCTGCGCAGCCTTGCCTTAAAAAATAAACCCTTTGCGCTTTTGATGCCGCCCCTGCCGGCTACGGATATGTATCTGGCTGCAGGCGTTGTACAAGGGGAAGGGCGGGACCTGGCGCTTGCATACCTATTGATGCTTCTTTCTCATGAAGGGCAGCAGGATCTTTCCCCAAGCGGCCTGATGGCCGTTTCCCAAGCCGTATCGCCCTATGCTGCCGATCCGGTCTTTGGCCAGGTGGAAGCAAGCCTCAAGGGCGATTTGATCCTTCCCAACGCTTTTTCCTATGATGAGCAGGGCCTGAAAAATGTCTCCCTGAGCGTGTTTACAAATGGCGGCGCGATTTTAAACATTTTTGAATCTATTCGGTGAACCTTTTTTCGTATATCGCTGCCGGAGCGTGTGCATACTATGTACTGACTAACCCGTTATGGAGGGATGAGAGAATGGAACAGGCTTTACATAGGAGCTCCCGCACCGGTTGGCGAGATGAGGAATCGGATACCTTGTTCAGCGCCGTCCGGGAAGCGTCCCGCCAGGGGACGCCCTTGCGCAGCGTATTTGAACAGGTGGCATCCTCCCTGGGCCGCAAACCCAACAGCATCCGCAATTACTATTACGCACAGTTGCGCCAACGGCCGGAGACCGGGCTCAACCGGGCCGCCCCCTTTCAGACCTTCACCGAGGAGGAGGTGCGGGAGCTTCTGCGTACGGTGCTCATGGCCCGGGGCCAGGGCATTTCTGTACGGGCCTGCGTCATGCGCATGGCCGGCGGCGACAGAGGCCTGATGCTGCGCTACCAGAACAAGTACCGCTCCATCCTGAAAAACCGCCCCCACCTTCTTGCCGAAGTGGCGGAAGAGCTGCGCCGGGAGGGAGTGGCCGTTCCGGAAAATCCTGATTTATCCCGGCAGCAGGATATGCCCCTGCGCACCGCTTCCCAGCTTAACCGGGCCCACCAACTGGCCCAGGCACTTGGCGATCCTGCCGTGCAGCAGATGCTGGAGGGGCTCAACACGCTGCTCCAGCGTGCGCTGGCCTTCAGAGGCCGGGATAAAACTGTGGAGCTTGACCGGCTTCAAATCACCTATGACCTGGCCCGTATGCGCTGGGAGGATGAGCAGAACCGCCTTCACGAGTCCGTCAATGACATGCTTCATGTATGCCGGGAGTTTCTGGGCCTGACCATGGACCGCCGTCAGGAAGGCCTGGATGATTTCTCCGGGCTGCTGGCGGTGAAAATCTCCAACCTGGAAAACCTGCTGACCAAGACTACCTGACCCAGGGATCTGTCCCGGGGGCCTTACATCCTTTTGGAATCCCCGATATGGCAAACCCCAGGGAAGCAGCGAGGGGGCCACGGCCCCCTCGCTTATAATCGTCCCGGTTGGCGAAATAAACAATGCGGGCCGCAGCGGAGCGGACATTCCGTACACTTTTCGCCGCCCGCAGATCCCGGGGCGGGGGATTCATCCCCAAGCCTCCGAGCCTGAAGGCGCACAGGAAAATTATTTAGACGCATGGAGGGGGGGGGGGGGCGGGGGGGG
>JAEWWY010000450.1 GCA_023458835.1 Bacillota bacterium | reverse complement strand
GTATAATCAACATGGAAACATAGGTAAAAGGAGACAATCCCATGTTACGCTTGAAAAGATTTATTGTGGTATTTGCGGCGCTTATGCTGCTTTTGGGCACATTGCCCGTAGGCCTGGCTGCGGAGAAGGTGCTCTATACGGCGTTGGCTGTCGATGCCTCCACCCTATTTTCGCAGACCAGCACAACGTCAAAGGGCGTAGCCCGCATCCCGAAGAACAAAGCGCTGGAGGTTCTGGAGGTGGGTCCGGAATGGGTCCAGGCTCGTTACGGGGGGAAAACAGGCTACCTGCTTCGCAAGCGCATCTATAAGGTTACGCCGGTAGACCCTGTGAATACGCCCCCGTATGGCGTTTTTAAGCATACCTACATGGCGGTGACGGCGGATGTGGCGCCTGTCCTTGTGGCACCGCAGGCGGATGCGGCAGTGAAGGTCACGCTGCAGCCGGGCGCGAAGATAAGCATACTGGACATCACCGACGGCTGGGCCCGCGTTCCCTACTGGCGCGAGTATGCGTATGTGGATACCCGCCTCTTGAAGGACCTGACGCCTGTGTCTCCCACCGATACGCCGGTCAGCGTCGAAACGCCCATAGCGGCATTTACTTCTTTTTATAAAGTGGATGAGACGGATGAAAATATCGGCCGCATGACGAACATCGGGGTGGCGTGCGAGCGGCTGAGCCGCGTGTTTGCGCCTGGAGAGGAACTGGATTTCAACAAGCAGATCGGGCCGTTCACCCGGGGCAATGGCTACAAGCTCGCGCCCATCCTGCTGGATGGCGGCGTATCGCTGGGTTCCGGCGGAGGCACCTGCCAGGTATCCTCTACCTTCTATAACACCCTGCTGCAATTACCTAAGATCTCAGTGCTGTACCGGCACCCCCACGGCCCCAGCGGGGCGAAGTACCTGCCCCACGGCGTGGATGCGGCGGTAGGCACCGACAGCCTGAACCTGCGCATCCGCAATGACTACGATTTTCCCATCCGGGTGGAAGCAAGTGCCCAGGATGGTGCGCTGTTCATATGCATCTGGAAGCAATAGGGCGCGGCCATGCGGTATGAAAATGTAAAATTGGGCCGGTTTCTGTGCCGGCCCAACCGTTTTGTAGCCCATGTGCGCTTGGATGGGGAGACGGTGGTCTGCCATGTGAAAAATACGGGCCGGTGCCGGGAACTGTTTGTGCCCGATAGCGAGGTGGTGCTTGCTCCGGGGAAAACGCCCGGCCGCAAAACATTGTATGATGTCATCGCCGTTTACAAAGGGGACAAGCTTATCAATATCGACAGCCAGGCGCCCAATCAGGTGTTTAGGGAGTGGGCCCAGGGCGGTGGTTTTCTGCCCGAGGCGCGCCTTATTCGCCCGGAGTACTTGTATGGGCAGTCCCGGCTGGATTTTTATGTGGAAACGAAGGAAAAGCGCTGCCTGGTAGAGATCAAAGGCGTCACGCTGGAGGAGGACGGCCATACCCGTTTCCCCGACGCGCCCACCCAGCGGGGCGTCAAGCATTTGCGGGAGCTTACGGCGGCGGTGCTCCACGGGTATGAATGCTATGTGTTTTTTGTGATCCAGATGCGCGGCGCCCGTTGTTTTTCGCCCAATGGGTCAACCGACCCCGCCTTTGCACAAGCATTGAAAATTGCGGCGGATGCCGGCGTTCATGTGCGGGCGTATGACTGCCGCATTGCGGAAGACTCCCTTGCTATGGGGGAGCCGGTTCCCGTTTTTGTATAGTTTGGCTGTTAAGAGTTGCCGTTGCGAAAAGCGGCGGAATTATGTTAGCATAGTGCAGTAAAGGAGGTGTCTGCATGGGCAGAAGGTTTTTGCTTCTTATTGTCGGCCTGATGTTTGTGCTGACATGCATTCTGGCGGAGGAAGGGACTATCCCCTTTGTGCCGGCTTCCGCAGCGCAGCAGGAAGACGCTCAGGCGCAGGGGCAGCAGGAGGCGCCGGCTGCAACAGAGCCGCCCCAGGCGGCGGAGGCCCCGGAAAAATCCTTTGTGGAGCTTTTGCTGTCTGTGGCCAGCGAAGAAATAGGATATGCGGAGAAGAAAAACGGCTATACAAAATTCGGCGATTGGTCCGGGGACCCATATGCCGAGTGGTGCGCGGAGTTTTTGTGCTGGGCTGTGGATCAGACGGACGAGCGCTACGGCACAGACCTGTTGAAGGTCCAATATCCCCTGTACAGCGGCAGCAACGTGGGCCGGGACTGGTTTATTGCAAGAGGCCGTTATATAGACAGGAGGGGTACCATCGACGGCTGGGGCGCCCAGTGGTTCCCCGGCAAACAGGCGCCTATGCTCCGGGATGAATATATCCCCCAGCCGGGCGACTGGATGTGGTTCACCTGGCGCGGCGGCCGGGATACCGATCATGTGGCCATGGTGGAATACACCAGCGTGAATGAAAAGAATCAGGTCGTAGTGCACGTTATTGAGGGCAATAATCCCTCCAAGGTGCTACGGAACGAATACCTGCTATCCGACCCTACGATCCTGGGCTATGGCACCGTACAGAATGCGGCGGAAGTCACCATGCGCCCGGGCAACAAGGGGGAAAAGGTGCGCCAGTTGCAAACCAAGCTCCAGGCGCTTGCGCTCATTGGGCAGAACGATATCGACGGTGTGTTCGGCGGGAAAACAACTGCTGCCGTCCGCACCTTCCAGCGTGACTTTATGCCCGGAAGGCGCGTAAACGGCATTGCGGATATGGAGACGCAATTTGCCATGCAGGAGGAAATCGAAAACAGGCTGGATGGGGATCCGTCCAATTGGATTGTGGCGGGCGACTGATGGTCTATTCACCCGTCTCCCGCGTATAATTCAGAAGCCCGCCGGCCAGGATCATGCCCCGCTGCCTTGCGGTCAGAGGCAGGCTCACCTGAAATTCATATTGCTTTGTTTCATTGGCGAGGGTGAAGACATCCCCGCCTTTTTCTATTTGCGTCCTGGCATCGGGGAAAACGATCGTATCGCCCTGCTCCATCCGCTCATAATCGCTGCCGTCCACAAAGGTCAGGGGCAGGATGCCGTTGTTGATGAGGTTGGCCATGTGGATGCGGGCAAAGGATTTGGCGATGACTCCCTTTACCTTTAAGTACAGCGGCGCCAAGGCGGCATGCTCCCGGCTGGAGCCCTGGCCGTAGTTTTGGCCGGCTACCAGAAAGCCGCCGCCTGCCGCCTTGGCCCTTGGGGGAAATTCCGGGTCCACGGGCGTCAGGCAATAATCCGCCAGATAGGGGATATTGCTGCGGTAGGGCAGGAGCTTTGCGT
>JAEWWY010000449.1 GCA_023458835.1 Bacillota bacterium | reverse complement strand
CCCAGGGACCTGGCCGCCTCTGTTTGCCCGTTGTCCACGGCCTGGATGCCGGCGCGAATGATTTCGCTCACGTAGCCCGCGGAGTTTAAGACCAGCGCGACGGTCACATTGAAGAAGTTGGCGTTTTTCAAAGCCGGGACCAGCGCCGGGAGCAGGAACGCGAAAATGTATAGCTGCAGCAGGAGCGGCGTCCCCCGGATGATCTCCGTATACGCGACGGCGATCCATCGAAAAGGCGCGATCTTCGACCGCCGCAAAAGCGCCACCAAAGAGCCAAGAACAGTCCCCAGCAGGACGGTGATCAAAGACAGGAGCAGGGTATACCCTATGCCTTTTAGGAACAACCCCGGAAATCTTTCGATCACCTTGAAAATGTTTGGTATCATGTTGGCAAACAATCCAACGACCTCCTATGAAATCCGTACCGGTCTTCCAATTTTTGGACCGCTTCCAGCACCATCTGCGCTGTCACCTGATAAGGCAGGCACCTCATATCCGGCAGGCCTGGTACGTTCTCCACAGCCTTTAGGAATATGGGTGAAGCGGTGTCAAGCCCCATCTCGTAAAGAGTGACGGGCGTTTTGAGCCTTTTCAAAAGATGAAGGACCTCCCGGACTTCCTCTTCCTGCCCATCCATCATCATCTGGACCAATGTCCCCCAAGCCACCACATCCCCGTGAAGGCAAGCCTTGATTTGCGGCATGTCCTCCATGGCGTAGAAGAGGGAATGGGCCAGCGCGCCATTGAAATTCTCCCGTACCAGCAGCGATACAAGCCCCGTGCTCACGATCACGGACTGCACCGCCTCGCGGAATTCCGGCGAATCCATCCCGCCTTCGCAGTCGCGCAGCGCCTTTTCTCCCAGGCGGGAAAGGGGCTCATAGCAGGTGCGGGCAATAGACAGCCCCAAAGCATCCTTGTAGCTTAATACTTCATTCCTGGCGGAAAAGCTGCTTTCAAAATACTTGGCGATGGCGTCTCCCATCCCGGCCCGAAGATACTTGGCCGGGGCATGGGCAATGATCCCGGTATGAATAAACGCAAATTCCGGCGGTCCCGCAAGAAACTGAAATTGATCAAAGGCGCCGTCTTCATGATACATCACCGAAAGAGCCGTCACTGCCGCGCAGGTGGCCGCGATGGTGGGCAGGGTGATCACAGGCAGACCGGCAAAATGGGCGCAGGCCTTGGCTGTATCGATGGCTTTCCCGCCGCCCATGCCGGCGATCACCTGGGCGTTTTTCCCAAGCGCCCGTGCCGCCAGCGCTTTGGCGTCATCGATGGTGCAAGGCCCCGCGTAGCCCGCGGCCTCCGTAAGCGTTATCCCCGTTCCGGAAATTGCCTGCTTAAAAAGCGGCAGCCCCGCGGCCAACGCTTTTTCGCCGCCGATCAAGAATATGCGCTGCCCTAAAGGGGAAAGAACGGCTGGCACAGCTTCATACGCTTCCGGCCCGATGGTATAGCGGGGCAAAATCACGCTGCTTGTATTCTTACTGCCTTCCGCCATTTATACCTCCGCGAGCCTGGAAAGCCTTCTTAATGCTTCCTGAAGCGTTTCTTTTTCCCGGGCGAAGTGCAGCCGGATCAGGTGATTTACGGGCTCCCGGAAGAAGCTGGAGCCGGGCACGGCGGCCACGCCGATATTTTTGATCATCCATTCACAAAACTGCAAATCAGACCAGCCGCTGAACTGTTCCTTTTGGAGGAATTGCGATATATCCACCATCACAAAATACGATCCCTGGGGCACGGTATGGGCAAGGCCCAGGTCGTCCAGCCCGTTCAGGAAGGTGCTCCGCTTTTCCGTGTACAGTTGCTTCAGTTCCTCGTAATATTCCGGTCCCATCGTCAGCCCGGCCACGGCGGCGGCCTGCAAGGGCGCTGCGGCGCCCACCGTCAGAAAGTCGTGGACCTTCTTGGCGCTTTCGATCACCGCTTCCGGCCCGATCAAATAGCCAAGCCGCCAGCCGGTGATGGAGTAGGTCTTCGACAGCGAGCTGCAGGTGATCACGCGGTCGTACAGCCCGGGCAGCGACGCCGCGCAAACATGCTTCCACGGATCAAAGACAATATGCTCATACACTTCGTCCGTAATAATGAAAGCATCGTGCCGCTGGGCCAATTGCCCGATGTACAAAAGCTCTTCCCTGGTGAACACCTTGCCGCAGGGATTGGAGGGGTTGCAGACAATGATGGCCTTGGGCTTTTGCAAAAAGGCGCTTTGAAGCACTTCCTTGTCAAACTTGAAATCGGGCGGCGTCAGCGGGACAAAAATCGGCTCCGCGCCGGAGAGGATCGCATCCGCCCCATAGTTTTCATAGAAGGGAGAAAATACGATCACCTTGTCGCCGGGATTGCACACCGTCATCATGGCGCTCATCATGGCTTCAGTGCCGCCGCAGGTGACCACGATCTCCCTTTCGGGATCGATCTCCCGGCCGATGGCAGCGCTTTGCTTTTGGGCCAGCGCCTGCCGGAAATCCTGGGCGCCGAAGGTGATGGAATACTGGTGCGGGCCTTCGCCGGCGATATCCCGCAACGCATCGGTAATGGCCTTGGGCGGCGGAAAATCCGGAAAACCCTGTGAAAGGTTGATGGCGTCATATTCGTCGCTGATGCGCGTCATGCGGCGGATCACTGAATCTGTAAAGGTTTGCACCCGGCGGCTGAGTTCTGGCATTTTGTCGGCTCCTCAATTGCATAATTCTGTGAATATTTAGTATAACACGCTTTAGTATACCATAGGCCACCTCATTTGTATAGAAGGTTCCCAGCATTTTTTTGACATGGATTTTCTTTGTATCACAAGCCTTTGGAGGGCACGTCTTCCACCCCTGAAAGAAAATGCATAAATTTTCATCGCGATGTATTGACATTTATCCTGCATAGGTATACAATGGGGCACATCAAAGATCGCAAGGAGGAATTCACATGAAAAAATTGCTCGCGCTCTCCATGGTTCTGGCCATGCTCTTTACAATCACCGGCGCTTTCGCCGCCCCCGCCAACCGTCTGGAGAAGATCAAGGCCGACGGCAAGCTGATCATCGCCACCTCTCCCGACTATCCGCCCTATGAGTTCCTGGATTTAAACGGCAACCCCGTGGGTGCCGACATCGACTTTGCCCAGTACATCGCCGAGAAGCTGGGTGTTCAACTGGTGGTGCAGCCCATGACCTTTGACGCCGTGCTGGCCGCCATCGGTACCGGCAGCGCCGACCTGGCCATCGCCGGCCTCACCTATCAGGAAGAGCGCACCGTTTCCATGGACTTTTCCGATCCTTATTTCAACGACGGCAACCAGGTGATCGTCATCCGCAAGGAAGACGCCGAGACCATCAAGACCCTGGCCGACTTCAAAGGCAAGTCCGTGGCCGCGCAGAACGCTTCCCTGCAGCAGTCTCTGGTCACTGAGCAGTTGAAAGAGACCAAACTGGCGCAGATCACTCAGATTGATGAAGGCATCCTGCTGCTCAAGTCCAAGCAGGCCGACGGCATCGCCCTGGCCGCCGTCGTGGCCGAGCCTTTGGTCGCAAACAATCCCGACCTGGTCATCTGCGAGACTCCTTTTGACTACGCGCCGGCCGGAGCTCTTGTGGCCGTCGTGAAGGGCGAAGCCGAGCTTCTGGCCGCCATCAACGAGGCCATCGCGGAAGTAATCGGCGACGAGGGACTGTATGTGCAGTGGATCAACAACGCCAACGCGCTGAACGCCCAGCTTGCCTCCGGAGCCGCCCCGAATCCGTAAGGCAGGCCTATTGCAACAGCAGCTTGCCGCCGCGTATACGCGGCGGCAAGCTTTTCCTGTGGAATCTGTTTTTCAAAGGAGCGTTTCAATGCATACAGCCGCCAAGATCGCCATTATCGGCACTGGCCACGTGGGCAGCCATGTAGCCTCGGAATGCATCCGCCAGGGGTTGGCAAGGGCAGTTGTCCTGCTGGACAAGGATCGTGCAAAGGCCCGCGGCCATGCTGCCGACCTGCGGGACGCATCCGCATATTATTCAAACGCAGTGCATGTTTATGAGGGATGGTATGAGAAGGTTGCAGATGCCGATCTGGCGGTGATGTGCGCATGCGCCACGGGGTATGAAAGCTCTGACAGGCTCAAAGAGCTGGAACCGACCCTGAAAGTGGCGGATGATGTGATTGATGGGCTTGTTGGCTGCGGCTTTCACGGCATAGTGATCTCCATTTCCAACCCCTGCGACGTAATCGCTCAATATATTCAGGCAAAGACCGGCCTCACCGTCATAGGTACGGGTACGGCGCTTGATTCCGCCCGCTTCCGGGCGCTCCTGGCCCGGGCGCTTAAAGTGGACGTATCCTCCGTACAGGGCTATTGCCTGGGCGAGCATGGGGACAGCCAGGTCCCGGCCCTGAGCACCGTCACGGTGGGCGGACTGCCCCTTCACGCGGTTATGCCCTCCTATCCCCAGGTGGATTTTGCGAATATCTGCCGGGAGACGGTCACGGCAGGCTGGGATATTGTAATGGGCAAGGGCTGCACGGAGTTTGGCATCGCTTCCGCCGCGGCCAGGCTGCTCCGGGCTATCCTGCACGATGAGCAGACCACACTCCCCTGCTCCATCCCGCTGAAGGGCACCTATGGCGGGGAGGGCATCTATGCCAGCGTTCCCTGCCTGGTGGGGAAGACAGGCGCTGAACCCCTGCCGGAGTTTGAATTGACCAAGCAGGAGAGGCTGGCCCTTGAGCATAGCTTTCAAGTGCTCAAAAGCCATCTGCCCAAGGGAACAAAATAGAAACGCAAAGGATGACGCATATGCATGATGTATTGGAAACCTTGAAAAAGTATGTATCCATGCCCAGCGGCACGCTGGATAAAGAGGATGTAACCGCCCTGGCCCAGGTGATCGCTTCGGATTTTGAGGGCTTGGGCATGGCTGTCAGGCTGATCCCCGGCACAGCCATGGGCCCGGTGGTGGAGTGCGCCTTCGGCCATGGAGAGAAGCAGCTTATGCTCATGGGGCACATGGACACGGTATTCCCCCGGGCCGAATGCCAGCCCTTTCAGGTGGAAGGCGATATTGCCCGCGGCTCCGGCGTATGTGATATGAAGGGCGGCATCGCCGTGATGCTCCACGCCTTAAAAAGCGTGCTGCCCGCTGTAAACAAGGAAAAGTATACGGTCAAGGTGGTCCTGAACCCGGACGAGGAGGTGGGCTCCCCCGAAAGCGGCCCCATCATCCTGAAAAACGCCCAAAATTCCTTTGCCGCCTTAAGCTTTGAACCCGCCCGGGAGGGCGGCGCGCTCACCTGCGAGAGGAAGGGCGCCACTTCCTTTACGATCCGCTGCACGGGCATACGCGGCCATTCCGGCGCGAATTATCTCCAATGCGCCAGCGCCATCCAGGAGCTTTGCCAAAGGATCAACGCCATCTATGCCCTGCGGGACGACAGCCGGGATATCTCCGTGAACATTGGCGTCATTGCGGGCGGTACGGCGGAAAACGTGGTAGCGGACGAGGCGGAAGCACACGGTGAGTTCCGCTACTATGACGAGTCCTTCAAGCAGGAGCTGATGGATAAGCTTCTTGCTCTCTGCGCGGCCCCCGGCATCCCAGGCACCAGTACCCAAATCACCTGGGGCAACACCCACCCGGCACTGAAAGCCACCGAACAGAGCATGGCTTTGGTCGCCCTGGCCCAGGAAATCGCCGCGGAATACGGCGTTAGTATAGGCGCCGAGCGCACCGGCGGCGCGGGGGATATCTCCATCGCGGGCCTGGCAAACATCCCCGTGCTGGACGGCCTGGGGCTGAATGGGGATGGCATGCATACCGTGCATGAATATGCCAGCATCCAAAACGTCGCCTTCAAGGTTGCATTGGCAAAGAGGCTGATGCTGGCGCTTCTTCAAGAATAACTGCCTATATACGATATATGGAAGGCCCGGCCAAATGCCGGGCCTTCCATTGCATATCCTGCCATAAAAAAGGTGGATCGTATCAGAGCTTTCCCCGGAAGGCTCCGGAATGCCGTGCAGGGCGGTGCGGAGGAGGCTGGCGAGTTAGCGAGGCGGCGCGCTGCCTGAAGCAGGAGGCATAAAAGGGCGATCAGATCCTTGTGTCCAAACACCTCATCCGGCGCTACGCGCCACCTT
>JAEWWY010000448.1 GCA_023458835.1 Bacillota bacterium | reverse complement strand
CCACCAACAGTTTGCCGGCGGTGGCGAGGCGGACCATATCCAAGGCCTTGCGGGGAAGGCGCGTATATATCCCGGGAACGGTCAACCGGTTGTTCAGCATCCTGGGCCGGCTTGTGCCCAGGGCTGCCCTGACGAGGCTGCTTTATTCCAGGTGGCTTAAAGCCAGGGAAGTTCCTGAAAAGGCTTAGATCAAAGGATGACGGGAAGGTTTTCCTATGGCATATACCCTTAGCCCAGCGCGCACCGGGCGTTATTTCCCCCTGGACAATAAATTTGAAGGAAAAAGTCCTGACGGGCACACGCTGTCATGGACAAATACTTATCTTACGGTGGATGGCAAGCCATTTTTCGGCATAACCGGGGAAATTCACTACAGCCGCCTGGACCCAAGCCGGTGGGAGGATGCGTTGCGCAAAGCGAAGGCCTTCGGTTCCTTTTTATGTGGAATGGAAACATCCCTGCCGGAAAATGCGGATGCGATTTTGCCGGCCGACACGAAAACCTTGTGGTATGCCGCCCGCAGGAATGGCTCGATGGGTTTCCTGTTCCTGAACAATTTCCAGGATCATGCGGATATGCAGGACAAGGCGGATATCGTGTTCGAGCTGGATACGGATCAGGGCAGGCTTCGCATTCCGCAATCGGGAAGCTTGAGCCTTACAGCCGGGGAAAGCTGCGTGCTGCCCTTTGGTTTGCCGGTTTTGGGGGGATACCCTTGCTTACGCCACGGTGCAGCCGGTACATATAATACAAACCGCATCGGGAGAGCAAAGGCAGCCTGGACGGTATCATCTATGATGCGCGCCTGTGTGTCGCCTACGAGGGTGATACGGCGCAGTTGTTCCTGAACGGGGAATTGATTGCGGATCATTTCCATAACGGCGAAGCATGGGAGATCGGCTTGCGGGAGCTTGCGCATAGGTGCTTGGGCAAACAGCTTGTGCTGCACATCGTGCCGCAGAAAAAAGGCGTGCGCGTTTTACGCGACGCCATGGCGGCCATCACGGAGACGGTAGATGAGCAGCACGCCCGTCTGATTTCTGTCAAGGTAAAGCCTGTGTTCCGCCAAAAAATGAAGTAATGGTTCAGCCGGAAACGGCTTTGTACTCAAAGTATTCAAAGTCCGCCGGGATGCGGCTGCCGCACCCGCCGTTTGAGGCATACAGGCCTACCATAGTACCTGTATGCCTTTTTACGCCGTTTTGCAAGAACTCATCGCTTAAAAAGGCGCAATCCTTAATGACACCCAGCGTTTTTTGGGGGCCGCCTTCCTCCCGGAAGAAGAAGCTGCGTGTAAGCCCGTCCACCTGCACTTGAAGCGTAACGGGGCTTTGCATGCTTTCAAGCGGCGCGGAGGCGGCCACCATCTCTTCACCGCCTGCCCGCAGGGAGAGCACCATGCCGTTTGCTGTTTTGGCGCATTTGATGTAGGAGTCCGTGGCGTAGTAGCAGGTGAGCCCGGCCTGCTCCCCTTCCCACCGGGAGCAAAAATGCAAAAGCGTGGAGGCAGTATACCGCGTTTCCGTCTCCCTGTGCACCAGCGTATTTTTCGCCCGGCGTTCATGAAGATCGCCGTCCTGGGTCCAGATGCGAAAGCACCCGGGACGCTCTGTAAGCGACCACTCACCGCTGGGGCTGCGCACAAACTGCCACTCTTTTTTCAGCTCCGGGCCGTCAAAATGGTCCATAAAGAAGGCTTCTATCTGCTGCGATGAGCCGGGTACTGGAAGGGAAAGGAAATCCGAAGGAAGCCCGTCACCCATGCGGGGCCAGCCATCCTCCGCCCATTCTACGCGTTGCAGTGCTGTTTCCCGGCCCATAGTGGTATATTTGCCTCCAATAGGGCGGGCGCACAGGTACAGCGCATACCATTCACCGTTCAGCGCTTTCACAAACTTGGCATGGCCGCACCGCTGCAAACGGGCGGCAGGATCCCGCTGCTTCAAAATGGGGTTATGGGGGCATGGCTCATAGGGACCGTATATATGATGGGAACGGGCCACGGAGATTTGATGATCAAAGCCTGTACCGCCCTCGGCCAGGATAGCGTAATACCAGCCATCCTTTTTCAGCAGGTGCGGCCCTTCCGGGGCCTTTTTGCCGGTGCCGGCCCAGGCCTTGACCGTTTCCCCGGCAAAGGCGGTGCAATCGGCGTTCAAAGGCGTAATGGTGATGCCCGGCGCACTCAACAGGTAGTGGCATCCATCCTCATCCACAAAGTGGGACGGATCGATATTGTCCATCTCCAGGCAGACGGGCTTTGAATAAGGGCCTTCCGGCCTTTGGGCGTGCATGATGAGCTGGCGGCGAAGCACCGTATGGCTTTTTCCGCCATCGCCGTTCAGCCGAAGAGGCGCGAAAATCCAGAACCGGCCATCCGCATAGGAGATGTCCGGAGCCCAGATGCCGTGGGAATCCCTGATATCCGACAAATCCAGGACATGGGGATCAGTGACGGCGTGGCCGATGACCCGCCAGTTCACAAGATCGCGGCTTTCACTGATAACGATGGCGGGAAAGTATTGAAAGGTGGAATTCACCGTGTAATACATGCCGTTTACGCGGATGACTGAAGGATCAGGGAAAAATCCCCGCATTACAGGATTTTGGCAGAACATGTTTCCTCCATACGCTTGGATCACCTACAATGGGAGTCGCGTATCAATGCATCATTTTCCCGCTGCAAAAGGTACACTTGTCCGGCAGCAATTGTGACATCCTGTGCTTTGTCAGATGCGTTCCTTGATCACATCGCCCTCGCCGGTATTGCCTACAAGCAGCGGGGAGAACGGATCATGGTTGGCTGCAGCGCTCTTTAGCGATCCGATATTGTAATTGGCATAGCAATATTTGCAGCCGTTTTTACAGGTGTTGTACATGCCGATATCCACGCTGGCATCGCATCCGCAATAGGGCCGCTGGTTTTTGTCCTTGGAAGCCTTGAGAGGATGTCCGCGAAGCTTGTCCAGCAGGCTTCCGTCTATGCATTTTGCGTGGCCGATGCCATACGGGCTAAGATCGATTTCCTCGGCACAGGTTTCAACGGTCATTTTAAAGTTACGGGTGGTTTTGTAAATAGCTTCCGCCAGCCTCCGCTTGGCGCCATCATCGATTTGTGCAAGCCCGAAGGAGGCAAGATTGCTGTCTGTGTTCCGGTAGCGGTCCACAAAGCTGATGATGCACTTGTCGGTATAACCCTTCAGCCGCTTGGCGATCTCATAAAAATACTCCAGATGATAGTCCATGGTACACTTTTCGCTGAGCAGGATCGGGTCATAGCGCCAAATGACCTTTTCAGGGCCGATCTTGTCGGACAGGCGCTGGAAGGCGGGGATCACTTCGCTGCTTTTAACGGGAACGTTGGGCTCTATGTCTTTGCCATAAGAAGTCAAAGTGAACTGAAAATAATAGGTGTATGCGTTCAGCTCATCCAGCCTGTCCATCATAGGGGCGGGATTTTTCGTCCAGAACACAATGCCGTCCACCGCTTCGGGGGAAAGGATCACTTTGGAAACCTGGTGAAAGCGCATGGGATTGCGCGTCAAGACATATCCTTCATGAATTCGTTGATAGAACCACTCAGGATAACAGGCCGGTATATCTGTGCGGCGGCTTGCGCTTACAATCATGGCAAGTTCATATTTCCTTTTGAGGAGTGCTTTGCTTATTGCAAAGGGGAACTACTCTTATTGTGACTTTCCCCGGCTGGTAACCGGTATAACGCGCAGGACTTCATGATCCGAAACCAGATACATTTTATCAAACAAATTGATGTTCGTGCAGCAATGCCCTGGAATATACAATACGCTGTCATTCACACCATAGGTGTGCCCGGGCAGTTGGTGCGATATATGCTCTTCACTGAGCCGGGTGTATACTTCGGAATGGTCTTTCAAAACAGGATTTCCCTGATCCATACTGCAGGATTTGAGCCCGGCATCGGTATGAAAAGCATTTCCCCGTACAGATATGACAGTCGCCAGAACAAACAGGGCATGTTCAAACAGAAGGTCCATTTTTCCATAGGAAGCATCCATAAACAGGTAGCTGCCTGGCTGCGCCTCCGTATAAACTGTTTTCATTTCACGCCTGAGCGGAAGCGTTCCCGTGCTCAGCCCGCTGATCTCCTGCACAGGAATCCCTTTGTACGTAAGGTATTCTTTCAGCCCTGAAAGGCGGCGCTCGATATGGATCGAATGGGCGAGCCGCTTTTCATGATCAACCTCGTGAGACAATTGGCCAGCATAAGCTTGTATGCCTTTAAAGCATAGATGCGGCTGCTTTTGTATCAGCTCCGCCAGCGCGGCTACCGCCTCAAAGGTGTCGACCCCGCAGCGCTTCATGCCGATATCAAACTCAATATACACCGATAATTTGGCATCTTTCATGCTTGCGGCTTCTTCCAGATCAAGCACATTTTGTTTTGTATCCACGCATACCGTCAGATTCGTCTTTTGGGCTGCCTGTATCGCTCTGATTATCTTGGATGGGGCCGTGATCTGGTTTGCGATCAGAATATCCTGTATTCCGGCCTCCGCCAGGTCTTCGGCCTCGCCTACCTTGGCGCAGGTGATCCCTTTTGCACCAAAGGACATCTGCAATTCGGCCAGGTAGATGGAGCGGTGCGATTTGTAGTGCGGCCTCAGGCTGATCCCAATTTCGTCCATCAATGCTTTCATTGCGGCCATATTGCGCATAAGGGCGGATTCATGAAGGATCAGGGCAGGCGTTTCGATATCGGTGATTTTCATGGCAATATCCCCTCGGTTGTAAAATAATGAATGTCACCTGTGTTCCCTGAAAATATCGATGATTTCTCCCTCAGAATGATTCTCAATGAAATTCAATACATTATCGACCACGCTGTCGGCCATAGCAGCATCTCCCGCCACGCAGGCAAAGCCCAACACAATGCGCTGGTGGAGATCCTGTGCGTCCACCTCCGCGATGGATACGTTAAACGTGCTGCGCACCTTGGTGCAGATACTTCTGACCACCATACGCTTTTCTTTCAGGGAATGCACCCAAGGGGCATAGATGGTGATTTGTGCGGCGCCTATCAACATGGCAGCTCCTCCTCCCACATGATTCTCGCCGGGCAGATTCAAAGCTTTTTTCCAACATACAGAAAATGCTCCGCCATAGGAAGGAATTCCTCCCGCCTTTTTCCCGAAGCGCCAGTATGCTTTCGCTGCCAAGAAAATGAAGCTGCTTCAGGGGAAAGGAGGCCATGAACGGGCGGACATCGCCCGGGCGGATAAAGTGGCTTTCCGTAAAGGAGATGCCGCGGCAGCCTTAACCACTCTGCGTCAACAGAACTGTCATAACAGGATCGGACTGTTTCAATGGGATTCATGATATCCCTTCCTTTAAATAATAATGATTTGAATAAATGACTCATACTCTGAAATCATCCGCCTGGAAGCTGTTGCGCCTAAAAACCATCCGGTTCCAGCGCATGATCTCATTGTTGTGGATGTCGTCATATTTGTCCATAATCTTTGCCCATTGCCTTGTGACACGAATGCCGTCGCCGCCCAAGTCATCCCCATACTCAGCAGAAAAAAGCCTTGTTTTTTCAAAGTGCCACTGCCACCAGCCGAGGGAATGAAAATAGTAAAAATCCGGCCACCAGCCTTTTTCCATATCGGCGGGAACTCTTCCCTGAAATTCTTCCGACGGTCCCCATAAAGCCAGGCCGAACTGGCCATCCGGCCTTAGCAGATGCGCCAGGCAATCCGCCAGATATGTATCTGCAGTGCCGTAAAACTGAAAGGAGTTGATGCAGACAATCGCGTCAAAGAAATCATTCGCGAAAGGCAGTGTGTGGGCATCGGCGTGGATCGGAATCACACGGTCCTGCATCCCCATTTCGCAAATGCGCCTCCAGTTGTCGGAGGCACTGATCCATAAATCGGTTGCATAAACGGTAGCACCAAATTCTTTGGCCAAAAAGATCGAGGTGAGCGCTTTTCCGCATCCCAGGTCCAGGATGCGCATACCCGGTTCAAGCGTCATCACCCTTGACAGTGATTCCGCCAGCCAAAGACATTGACAGCCCATTTTGTTTTCGTATATCCATTCGGGATCGTACTTTGATGCCAAAGGATACTTTTCATCCGCCAGCAGCTTCATTTTTCTTCATGCGTCATAATGCTTTCCTTCGTCTGTATACCTCTGGATTGCTTAAGAACCTGCTTATATGCCAAGTATAGCATGCCGTCTTCCGCAAGTAAACCGTAGTGGTGATATTATGGAAAAGGCCACCGCATTATAGTGCGAGAGCCCTTCTTCATGAACGCTTGGCGTATTCCTCATCAAAGGGATGGAGCACGCCGTCTTTTTTGTAGCCGATAACGGTATCAAGATTGACATCATGGCAGGAGCGGAAGATGTTCATCGTAACGCCGGGGTGGGCCTTTTCCAGTTGTGCGATCAGTGCCTTCACCTGGGCACGCTTTCCGCCGCCCCCATCGCCCAGCGCGCAATTTTCGGTGAACCGGCAGGCGCAGTTCAAAAA
>JAEWWY010000447.1 GCA_023458835.1 Bacillota bacterium | reverse complement strand
AACCTACGGTTTTTACGGCCGTTTGCTCGGGCAAGGTAGGAATTTCTTCGAAATTCCTGCGAAAATCACCGCACATGTCGCTGATTTTCGATCTGCAATCAGAGGGCTTCGGCCCTCCGATACCTCCCAGAGGTTTGTTGATGGTCTGAGGCCCCCTTCGTGTTGGAAGGGGGCCTTGCCATACAGAAGCGGATGGCGGGGCGGTGATCAGTAAGCGGCGGACTCGTTCAGGAAGGAGAGCACGGAGGGCGGCAGGTTCTGTATGATCTGGCTAAGCTGCACCATTATGGTGGCGGAAAGCTCCTCGGCCCAGGCCTGGAATTCCTCCGCGCTCATTTTGCCCAGGCGCGTGCTATCCTTGGGAATGGCGGGGATTTCTACCGGTTCACCGGTGGCACTCTCGTACAGGATGGAGACAAGGGGCGCGCTCTGGCCTGTAAGGTACACGTCCAGCTTGCCCTCCTTCCTGACATCCGCGCCGGCGGGGGTGGTGCTGGAGGTGTTATCCAGGAGGATGCCCGTCACCTGGCTGAATTCGCTGACCTGCGCATTCAGCCTCCAGGAATCCTTGACACCCGTGCCTGCGGTTTCCGTCCGGTTTGAAAAATCCAGCTTCATGCCGAAGGCATCCATGCCATACTGCTTCACATCCACGGCCGCCTGCCACTGGGTGCCGCCGGCGGATATGTCTTTGCCGGAGAAGCTGAGGGCGAAGCTGTCGGCGCCGGAAGCTGCGTCAAAGGTGAGTTCGGTATTCACCCCATCCTCCTCGGTCTTTGCGTAGTAGCCGGCCAGGATGGTATCCTGGGCCTTTTCCTTGTCCTCGCCAAAGATACTGGCCTTGAACTCCAGCGCCGCCAGGGCGCCTTCGCCGGTCATCCAGGTGGTGACGGTAAAGGGCTCGGGCAAAGCGGGAGCCGCTTCCGCCAGGAATTCCCCGGGCATTTCCCGGAGCACCGCCTGCACATCCTCCTTGGAGGAGCTCAAATCCCCGAAATCCGGGCTGATGGTGGAAATGTAGGAAAGGATGGCGTCCAGGTTCACGTCCTTGGCGGCCCAGCCGAAGATGATGTCCAGGAAATCGGCCATCTGGACGGCGGATAGGGAATACACCATTTGCAGCGTGGCAGTGTCATGCCTGTCGCTTTCAAAGGTGCCCGTGGTAACTTCGGGAGCGGACGCCAGCTTGACGAACCACTCGTTCAGGGGCGCCATCAGATCCTGCTGCAGGCTTTGCGCGTCAAATTCCGGCAGCTTGGGCGTTTCGCCTTTCAGGAGCGAGGCGTACATTTGAAAATAGGCTTTGTAGAAGGCTATCAGGGCTTCATCAGTCTCCTCCGCCTCCAGTTGGGTAATGAGGAACTGGAAGTATTCCTCCAGGGTGAAGGAAATCATCTTATCCCCAAACAGGTTGCTCTGGAAGTGGAATTGGGACGGTTCGACCACTTCGGTAAAGGTCAGGGAAGATTTGTCCTGCAGGAAAACTTCCGACTGAAGCAGGTATACGCCTTCTTTTTGCTGGGTGATGACTTCCAGGCGCAATGCTTTGAGCAGTTCGGGTATGGGGGGAGCCAGGGAGGCGTCCTGGGGGAGAAGCTCGCCAGGCTCGAAGGTGACGGTGGTCTTTACGCTGCGCCCGGATGCCACCACTTTCTCAAAAACGGAAGAAGGCGCGTTTTCTCCAAGAGAAAGCGCAGGGGCGGCCAGCAGCGCCAATGCCAGGAACAAGGCGGTCAGCTTGCGAATTTTCATGGGGACCTCCTTTCTTTCTCCATATCGCATACAAGCAATACAGTCAATGCTATTGTATATTCAAAATCCTTCCTTGTCATCCATTTCCTGATCAAACCATACAGGTAATTGTTTCAAAGCATCCAATAAGCGAAGATGCAAGCCATCATAGCGTACAAAAGAGATGGTCTGTTATGGGCAAATTGCACAAAATACTGAAAATGATCGGTATTTTCCATAAACCTGCGCAAACCATCATTTTTTTATGCACGTTTGTGCGCGTTTTTGGCGAAATACCCATGGTGTGAAGGATGCGGCTGTGTTACAATAAAAGCGCAGGTATTTATTCTGCTGTTTTTGGAGACTGATTGCAGAAGAATTGGGGCGATTTTATTGCACTTGGATGTTTTGATCATCGGCGCCGGCGTGGTGGGATGCGCGGTTGCGCGCGAGTTGTCACGCTATCATGGAAGCCTGGCTGTCCTGGAGCGGATGGCCGACGTGGCGGAAGGCGCCAGCAAGGCCAACAGCGGCATCGTGCATGCGGGATTCGATGCCAAGCCGGGAACGCTCAAGGCCCGGCTGAATGTGGAAGGCGCAAAAATGTATCCGGACTTATGCAAAAGCCTGGGCGCTCCCTACAGTCAGCCCGGCGCGCTGGTGCTGGGATTCACGCAGGAGGATCTGCACACCCTGAAGGAGCTGTATGATCAGGGGATCCAAAACGGCGTTCCGGGCCTTGCGCTCCTGTCCGCGCAGGAAGTGCTGGCGCTGGAGCCGGGTACGAACCCCGAAGTGACGGGAGCGCTGCTGGCGGGGACCAGCGGTCTGACCAGTCCCTATGAACTGAGCTTTGCGCTGGCTGACCACGCGGCGCGGAACGGCGCTTCATTTTATATGGAAACGGAAGTGCGGGAAATCTTCCGGGAGGGCGATATTTGGCATGTGCTGACCAGCCGGGGGGAATTTACCGCCCGCGCCGTCATCAACTGCGCCGGGACCCATTCCGCCAAGCTGCACAACATGATCTCTGACAGGAAATACACCATCGTCCCCCGTCGGGGCGAGTATTACCTGATGGACAGGATGGCACACCTGCCTTTTTCCCGCACCATGTTCCAATGCCCGACCAAGATGGGCAAGGGCATACTGGTCAGCCCCACGGTGCATGGAAACCTGCTGTTGGGGCCTTCCGCCGAGGACATCGACGACGACGCGGATACCGCCACCACCGCCATGGGGCTGAAAGCCGTGCTGGAAAAGGCGCAGCTCACCTGGAAGAATGCCTCGCCCAGGGGGACCATCACCACCTTTTCCGGCATCCGCGCCCATGAGACAAACGGGGATTTTGTGATCGGACCCGTGGAAGGCGCGCCCATGGCCTTTGAGGCGCTGGGTATTGAAAGCCCGGGCCTTTCCGCCGCGCCCGCCATCGGAAAAATGCTGGGCGGCCAGGTGGCTTCGGCGCTTGGACTGGCGGAAAAGGAGGCCTATCTGCCCGCCATCCCAAGGCCCAAATCCTTTCATGCCATGGACCTTCAGGAGCGTGCGCAGGCGGTGCGGGAAAACCCCGAAAACGGCAGTCTGGTCTGCCGGTGCGAACAGGTGACCGAGGCGGAGATACGGGAGGCCATCCGCCGCCCTGTGGGAGCGCGCACCATCGATGGGGTGAAGCGCCGCACCAGGGCCGGCATGGGCCGCTGCCAGGGAGGCTTCTGCAGCCCCAGGGTGCTGGCGATCCTTTCGGAGGAGCTGGGCATCCCTTACACGCAGGTTACCAAGTGCGGCGGCGAAAGCCGCCTGCTGGTGGGAACCATTGCCGAGGCTGCGCTGGAGGGAGACTTATATGACTGAGCAAATGGGGAATCATATCATACAGGTGGATGTGCTTGTCGTCGGCGCCGGCCCCGCGGGGCTGGCTGCCGCCATCGCCGCCCGGGAAAACGGGATAGACAGCTTGCTGGTGCTGGAGCGGGAGGAGCATCCCGGCGGAATTCTGCGCCAGTGCATCCACAACGGGTTTGGCCTGCACCGTTTCAAGGAGGAATTGACCGGCCCGGAATATGCCCAGCGGGACATCGACAAGGCCCTGGAGCTTGGTATTCCCGTACAGTGCGGCACCACCGTACTGTCTGTGGAGGAGGACCGTACTGTTACCGCCATCAGCCGGGAGCACGGCTTGCAGGTGTATAAAGCCGGGTCTGTCGTGCTGGCCATGGGCTGCAGGGAGCGGCCAAGAGGTGCGCTGGCCACGCCGGGCACCCGGTGCGCGGGCATCTTTTCGGCGGGCACCGCCCAAAAATTCGTGAACCTGGAAGGCTATATGCCGGGAAAGCGCGTGCTGATCCTGGGCTCAGGGGATATCGGCCTTATCATGGCCAGGCGCATGACGCTGCAGGGAGCCAAGGTACTGGCCTGCGTGGAGATCATGCCCTTCTCCAGCGGCCTGAACCGCAACATCGTGCAATGCCTGCAGGATTTCGACATCCCCCTGATGCTCAGCCATACTGTGGTGGATATACGGGGCCGGGACAGGCTGACAGGCGTTACCGTGGCGAAGGTCGATGAAAACCGCAACCCTATTCCCGGTACGGAGAAGGACTTCGACTGTGACACGCTGCTTTTGTCGGTGGGCCTGATTCCTGAAAACGAGCTGAGCGAGGGCGCGAATGTGAAGCTGTCTCCCGTGACCTCGGGCGCGGTGGTGGACGATACGCTGCAAACAAGCGTGCCGGGGATTTTCGCCTGCGGGAACGTGCTGCACGTGCATGACCTGGTGGACCACGTAAGCGCCGAAAGCCTGCGGGCCGGAAAGGCCGCGGCTGACTATGTCAGGGGGAAGAAGCCGTCAACCCCTGTGGTGAACGTGCTGGACGGCGCGGGCGTCCGGGGCGCCGTTCCCCAAAGGCTGCATCTGCCCGGGGAGGGGGAAGCCGCGCCGCCGGTGGATATTATGTTCCGGCCTGCCAGGGTGTTTGAAAACGCAACGGTGGTGGTGCGCTCGGGGGATCAGGAGGTGCTGCGCAAGAAGAGCCGCATCCTGACGCCCGGCGAAATGGCCGTTGTCACCCTTTCGGAGAAGGCGATAAGGGCCCTGCCGCCAAAGGATATCATGGTGGAAATCGTGCCGTAAGATGGGAGTATGTATTATGAAGCAGATGATTACGTGCATCAGTTGCCCCGTGGGCTGCCGGATGGAGGTTACCATCGAGGATGGCAAAATGGTTTCCATCACCGGCAATAGCTGCAAGCGGGGCGAGGTATATGGCAGGCAGGAGAGCGTCGACCCCCAGCGGATGATCACCGCGGTCGTGCCTGTAAACGGCAGCCGCATGCCGCTGAGCGTGAAGACGAAGACGCCTATCCCGAAAAAGGATATTGACCGGTGCATGCGGGAGATCCATGCGCTGAAGCTTGATCCCCCCATCCATATGGGGCAGGTCGTACTGGAAAACGTATGCTCAAGCGGCGTTCCCGTGGTCGCCACCAAAACGGTGGAATGATGGGCAGCCGGCGCTTGGGGGAAGATTTTTACCGCCAGGACGTGCTGCAGGTGGCGCCTCAATTGGTAGGCAAGCTGATTGTAAGGCGCACGGACGACGGCGCGGTGCTTCGCGGGCGCATCCTGGAGGCGGAAGCCTACCGGGGAGCGGAAGACATGGCCTGCCACGCCCGTCACGGCAAAACGGAGCGATGCGCGCCGCTTTTTGAGGCGGGCGGCATCAGCTATGTGTACCTGATCTACGGGCTGCACTGGCTGTTCAATGTGGTGACAGGGGAAAAGGATGTGCCCCAGGCGGCGCTGGTGCGGGCGCTGCACCCGCCCCTTGACGGCCCGGCCAAATGGACCAAGGCCTTTTGTGTCACCAAGCGCCAAAACGGCCTGGACATGATTCACGGGGAAGAAATGTGGCTGGAGGACGACGGCCTCCGCCCGGATATCAAAACACTGCCCAGGGTGGGCATCGATTACGCCGCCCCGCCCTGGAAGGAGATTCCCTGGCGGTTTGTGGACAAGTCGGTAAAAAAATAAAAAGCCCGGGAGGCATTTTCCAGCGGAAAGTGTCTCCCGGGCTTTATTGCGGCATTTGGCCGAAGGTTACTGTTTTTCGAACATATCCTTGCCCACGCCGCACACGGGGCATTCAAAGGTTTCGGGCAGATCTTCAAACGGGACGCCGGGCTCCAGGCCATTGTCGGGATCACCCACAGCGGGATCGTAGACGTAGCCGCAAACGGTGCAAACATAAATATCCATGCGCTTGTACCTCCGTTTTTAGGTTATAGGGGTCATCCCCCTCTTCTTCCTGATTATACCATGGAAAAACGGAAAAGGAAACGGGTAATTTGCCGTGTTTCCATTGGCAGGGATTACCGGCCTTTGATCGTTGAATCGATGGGAACAAGGCGGGAAAGGATAAGGCCATGAAGGATTTTCTATATTTTACGGTGGATATGGTGGCGAAGATTCATGATTTTCTGCTGCATGTCAACGACAGCTTTGAGCTGTATTTAAGCGACAAGCAGCTTCACTTTCTGGTGATGGGCATTGCCGGCTTTCTGCTTTTTCTTGCGGTGCGTTGGCTGTTTGCGAAGCTGCGTCCCAACGCTGTCGCCTGGGTGTATACCCTGACCGTGATGGGCACGCTGGCCTTTGCCATTGAGATCGGTCAGGCTGTGACCCATACGGGCAACATGGAGCTGTCGGACATTGCCATGGGCATGTGGGGCGTGCTTGCCTTCGGGGCCGCCTATACGGTCCTGCACTACATTGCCAAGGCTATCCGCAAAAGGAAGAAGCCTAAAGGAAACGGTCAAGGGGCATAAAAAGGCTGGCATATTCTCCCGTCACGGGATTTCGCCGGGAGTAGTCTGCCCATAGCAGGTTTTCACCATGGCAATACAGGATGCAGGCCCCCAGCTTCGCTCCCGGAGGGTATTCCCGGCGCAGCGCGGCCAGGGCCTTTTTCAGCCGCGGATCGGGCACTTCCAGGCAGCCGGGCAGACGGCCGGTATTGTCACTGGTCAAAAAGTCCCGGGCCATCGTATCCCGCAGGGTATCCCGGCGCATATTGGGCAGGCCGGCAAAGAAGGAGAAGGCCAGCTCCGCCAGCCGCTCCTGTGAAAGGATTCCCGGCTGGTCCGCAAGCAGGTCGCCAAGGCGGCAGAACAGCTCAAAGGGCTTGAGGCCGCTGACATTTTCCGCCAGGTCCAAAGTGAAGCGGAACCTGCCGCTGTTATAAAGCCGCTCCACCGCCTGCTCGCACCGCTTCAGACGGCAGGTGTCATGATAAGAAAGCCACTTGTTTTCCAGTATTTCATAAGGCGGCTCGGGATTATGCAGGATTCCGTATTCCTCCCGCTGCTCCCAAAGCCGGCTGCCGGGAAGAAGCTTCAAAAAACCCAACTGCAGCATATTTGCCTTCAGACGGAAAGCGCGGTTAAAGGATTTTCCAAAGGTCTGAAAATCTTCAAAGGGTAACCCTGCGATGAGGTCTGCATGCAAATGGATGTTCCGGCCCAGAAAAAGCATGCCCATATTCCAGGCCAGTTTTTTCAAATCAGTTTTTCTTTGGCAGGCCTCCAGGGTTTTCGAATGAAAGCTCTGCAATCCCGCTTCCATTTGGAAAAGCCCCGGCGGCGCCTTGTGCAAAAGCGCCAGCATCCTTTCGTCAAAAAGGTCCGCCGCCACTTCAAAATGGAAGCATACATCCGTAAAGACGCCTTCCTGATGCTTTTTGATCAAAAAGCGGAACAACGCCATCGCCCGCTCCCTATGGCAATTGAAGGTGCGATCCACCAGCTTTACCGTTTTGGCGCCGGAGGCCGCGGCTTTCAGCAGATTCCTCTTGGCCTGGGTGAGGGAGAGGAAAGATACGCCCTCTTCCCGCCCCGACAGGCAAAAGGAGCAGTGGAAGGGACAGCCTCGGGAGGTCTCCACATAGGCGATGCGGCCGTTAAGACGGCGGATGCATTCCTTTGTATAAGGAGACGGCGGCGGCAGCGGCAAAGGGGCAGGCGGGTTGATTTTCAAACCTTCCGGCAGCCGGAAGGCAAGGCCCGGGATATCATATATGTCTTCGTTCACATCAAGGCGCCTGCACAGCTCCGCAAAGGCATATTCTCCCGGCCCGGAGATTACATAATCCGCCTGGGGAATTTCCTGCAAAATGCTTTCCGGGCGGCTTCCCGCTTCCGGCCCGCCCAGGACGATGATGGTTTTGGGGGCCAAAATCTTCAGGCAGGCGATAAGGGAGCGCACCATGCGTATGTTCCATATATAGCAGGAAAAGCCTGCAAGCTGTGGTTTTGTGGCCATCAAAGATTCCAGCGCCTGCGCGAAAGGCTGGTTGATGTTCAATTCCAGCACCCGGCACGGCGCTTTAACGCCGTATTGGCGCAAGCCCGCCTTCAGGCACCAGGGGGCCAGGCTTTGATGGATATATTTGCTGGCGATGCCGATCAATGTGAGGCGCATGCATATCCCCCATCCGGTTTTCATCCACTTTCACGCCCTGAATTGTACCATGGCCCGTCAAATAATTGCAATTGCATGGCTTGGGCGTGTACGGTATAATGGGTTTAACAACCCGCGCGCGGGTTGCGGGCCGGCGGGCCGTGTACGGAACCGGTGCGCCGGCAAACAGGATATGATATGTAAACAGGCCTATGTTTATTTTTCAAAGGGGGAACAGGCAGTGCGTGATGTATCGGCCGCGAATACCGTATCGCTTGCATGGAAGAAGACGTGCAGGCGTTTGAAGGGCAGCTATATGAATTGGATGGCGGGCATGCTGGTGTTGATCCTGATCCGGCTGGCCGCTTTATCTCCCCTGCTGGCGCTGGTTTTATGGGAAAAGGGCAGCCCGCTGCGCTATCTTTGGGTGTTGTCGCCCATGCTGTATCTGTTTGTCATCCTGCCGCTGCGCTATTCCATGGGGGAAGCCATGCACGACGCCCTGAACGGCCGCCCTTTTTTATCGGCGCGGCTTATTGATCTGAAGGGGTACGGCAGAAAGCTTGCGGCAGCGCTTCGGCAGGCGCCGCATCTGCTGCCCTGGGCGCTGCCCTTGCTTGTGGGGCTGGGGGCGGGCGCGTACCTGATGTATGGCGTGGAGAATGGGGCCAAGGTTTTTCGCATGGTCATCAGCCTGGGCAGGTCATTGGGCGAAGGCTACGGCCTGATGGAAGGCGCCTATATCGTAGCGGGTTTCGTAGGGCTTTTGCTGCTTGTGCTTTTGTACGGCATGATGCGCAACGGCATGGTCCGCTTTCTGTTCAGAAAATCGGGCGGCAGGTATGCCTTGGCGCGGAAAGAGATGCTCTCGCGCTTAAAGGGGCGCCGGGGCGGCCAGTTTCTGGTGGCGGTCATTCAAACCCTGCTGCTGCTGCCTGTGCTTGTGCCGGGTGCATATATGGGATACCGCCTGTTCCGGGATTATTTGAAGACTATGAAGCTGGACCTTTCACAGCTTGCCGAGCCTTACATGCTCTGGGGGCTGGTGGCGTTGTTTTTCCTGGTGTATTGGCCGCTGCTGCCGCTGCGCAAGGTATTGCAGGCGTACTATATCCGGCGGGCGGAGGATAAACAATAACATGGAACGGCTGGACAAGCTTCTGTCCCGGCAGGGGCTGGGCTCAAGGAGCGGCGTCAAGGAGCTCATCCGCCGCGGCCGCGTTCTGGTCAACGGCCGGCCCTGCCTTGATCCGGGGCAGAAAACCGACCCGGACAAGGACGCGGTGCAGGTGGACGGGCAGAATGTATCCCTGGCAACCCTCCGGTACGGCATGCTCAACAAGCCCTCCGGCATACTCACCGCAGCCAGCGACCGTAAGGCGAAAACCGTTATGGACCTGCTGCCGCTTAAGCTCCGGGCCATGGGCCTGATGCCGGTAGGCAGGCTGGACAAGGATGCCCGGGGCCTTTTGCTCTTCACCACCGATGGGCCGCTGGCCCACTTTCTTTTGTCGCCCAGGCACCATGTGGCCAAGGAATATCTGGTGCGGGTGGACGGGCCGCTGAGCCGGGCGGATGTGCTGGCTTTTGAAAACGGATTGGCGCTTTCCGATTTTACCGCCCGGCCCGCCAAGCTGGACATACTGGAAACAGGCCCGCAGGAATCCAGGGCCGTGGTCACGCTGAAGGAAGGCAAGTTCCATCAGGTCAAGCGCATGTTTGGGGCCCGGGGGCTTACGGTAACCGACCTTCAGCGGATTTCCTTCGGCAGCCTGCGCTTGGATGAAAGCTTGCCGGAGGGCGGATTCAGGGAGCTTGACGGCCCTGAGGCTGCCGCCCTTCGCCGCGACGCGTACGGGGAGGAAGCAAGCGATGCCTGACCACTATTTTTCCAAGACGCCCGAAAGCGCCCACCGGCCGGGGGAATGCCAAACGGTCTATCAGGGCCACACCTTGACCTTTGAAACGGACGCGGGCGTCTTTTCCCGGGATGGGATCGATCAGGGCACGGCGCTTTTGCTTTGCGCGCTGCCGCCTCTTTCGGGGGATGTGCTGGACCTGGGCTGCGGCTGGGGCGCGGTGGGCATCTCCGTTGCCAAGGCGTACCCTGCCGCCCGGGTAACGATGGTGGACATCAACAGCCGGGCGGTGGAGCTGAGCGGGAAGAACGCGCGGCGCAATGCTGTTTCGGTGAAGGTGCTGGAAAGCGACGGCTTCGCGGCGCTTGAGGGGGCAAGGTTTTCCCACATCCTGACCAATCCCCCCATCCGGGCCGGCAAGCAGGTGATCTATGACCTGTTTGCAAAAAGCGCCGGTCATCTTCTTCCCGGCGGTTCTCTCTATCTGGTCATCCGCAAGCAGCAAGGCGCGCCCTCCGCGCTTGCTTATTTGAACACCATCTTTGTGAAAGCACAGGTGGTGGAGCGGGGCGGCGGCTTTTGGGTGATCAAGGCGGATATTTAATGTACAAAGGAGGCCTTTCATTGGAATTCTCGTTTGATTATTTTGACCGGGGCATCGACAGGACCGGCACCCGGAGCGAAAAATGGGACATCCTCCCGGAGGCGGGCGCGGCGGCGGACCTTTTGCCCATGTGGGTGGCGGATATGGATTTTGAAAGCCCTCCGGCCGTTCAGCAGGCGATACTTAACCGGGCCGCCCATAACACCTATGGCTACACGGGCGTGGAGGAGGACGATCATCAGGCGGTGATTGATTTCTGGCGCCGCCGCCACCTGGTATCGCTGAATCAGGACCAATTGCTGATGCTCCCCTGCGTGGTAACGGGCCTCAAGGCCTGCATCCAAGCCTTCACACAGCCGGGGGACGGCGTGATCATTCAGCCGCCGGTATATGGGCCCTTCTTTTCATCCATTGAGGCAAACGGCCGCACTGTGGTGGAAAACCCTTTGGTTCAGGATGAGAACGGCCATTGGCACATGCATTTGGCGCAACTGGAGGAACAGTTGAAGGCGGGGGCGAAAATGATGCTCCTGTGCAGCCCCCACAACCCGGTTTCCAGGGTGTGGACCGAGGAGGAGCTGCAGGAGCTGTTTGCTATCCTGCACAAGTACCATACGCCCCTTGTATGCGATGAGATACACGCGGACTTTGCGTTTGCGCCCCATGCCTTTGTGTCCGCCCTGGCCCTTAGCGGGGATAACCCCCATGCCAGGGTGGTGACGCTGGCGGCGGCCAGCAAGACGTTCAACCTGGCGGGCTTGCAGCAGGCGGTGCTGTTTACCAGGCATGGCCAAATGCGGGAGGAAATCGAAAGGACGCTGCTCGCCTGCGGCGTCAGAAGCGGCAACATCTTCGCATTGGAGGCCACCCGCGCTGCCTATGAAACCGGGGACAAGTGGCTGGGCGGCCTGATCGCCTATCTGGCCGCCGGCAGGGATCTTCTTTCCGATTTGCTTGCCAGGCACCTTCCCAAGGTGAGGATGTCTCCGGTGGAGGGCACGTATCTGGCCTGGCTGGACCTGCGGGAATACGGCCTTGCCAATAAGGAGATCATGAAGCGTACCGGGCGTACCGGGCTGATGCTGACGGACGGCGCGTTTTTTGGCAAGCAGGCCGGAGAGGGCTTTATGCGCCTGAACTTTGGCTGCCCCCACAGGAATATTACGGAAGCGGTGGCCCGTTTGAAGCGGGCGCTGGAAGGAGAATAAGCATGGATTACACGAAGTTGGACCAGATCGTTGAATCGCTCCGGGAGCCTCTCATTCAAACGCTGCAAAAGTGGGTGCGGATAGACAGCGTCAAGGGCGAGCCCGCAAAGGGCGCTCCCTTTGGGCAGGCTGTGCGGCAAATGCTGGACGTGGCGCTTTTGGACTGCAAGGAGCTGGGCTTTGAGGTGCGGGATATCGACGGCTATGCCGGGGACGCGCAGATGGGCCAGGGGGAAGACGTGCTGGGCATCCTGGCGCACCTGGACATCGTGCCTGCCGGGGACGGCTGGAAGACGGACCCCTTTGGCGCCGACCTGATAGACGGGCGTATTTACGGCCGCGGCACCAATGATGACAAGGGCCCGGCGGTGGCCGCGCTGTACGCCATGAAGGCAGTGCAATTGGCGGGCATCAAGCTTCAAAAGCGGGTGCGGCTGATCCTTGGCTGCGATGAGGAATCGGGCATGGAGGATATGAAATATTATCAGGAGCATGCCGATATGCCGAGCACCGGCTTCAGCCCCGATGCCTGCTTTCCCGTGATCAACACGGAAAAGGGCCTGTACCATTTGAAGCTTCAGGGCCCCGCCGCCAAAGACGGGCTGAAGGTTATGCGCATCGAGGCCGGACAGCGGCCCAACGTGATACCCGGACTGGCCGAAGCGTATGTTGCGGGGGATGCGGACACGGTGCGCAAGGCGGAGGAATTTGCAAAAACAGCGGGGTACCCTGTGACAGCGGAGCGCCTGCCGGACGGCCTGGTGAAGATCGCCGCCCAGGGCGTGGCCGGCCATGCCGCCATGCCGGAGATGGCGAAGAACGCCATCGGCAGGCTGCTCAAAGCGCTGGAATACCTGGGCGTTCAAGGGCCGCTTAACCGCCTTGCCCAGGTGATCGGCCTGGAATACGACGGCACGTCTTTGAACATTGCCGTCAGCGACAAGCTTTCCGGCGCGCTGACGCTGAACCTAGGCATCCTGCGGGCGGATGAACAAACTGTGGAGGCTACCATTGACATCCGCTATCCCGTGATGGCCAGCCCCGAGGCGATTCTGAAGGCCATTTCCGCCGCCGTTCATCCTGCCGGGCTCACCGTGCTGGAATCCGCTTTTAAAAGGCCCCACCACGTGCCGGAAAGCAGCGTTTTGGTGCAGTCGCTGCTGGACGCCTACTACGAGGTCACCGGGCGGCCCAGGCAGGTCATCGCCATCGGCGGCGGCACGTACGCCCGCTGCCTGAAGGAGGGCGTTGCCTTTGGCTCCCTCTTCCCGGAGGATGAGGAGCTGGCCCACCAGGCGGGAGAATACATGTCAATAGATGGCCTGATGGCCAATGTGAAGATATTTACCCGCGCGATCGTGAAACTGGCAGGGGAACAATAAGCGCCGGGGGAGCCCATGCCCATGGGTTCCCCCGGCTATTTTGGGTTCCTGATTCAATCACCCCATGAAGGCATCCGCGGAAAGGGGGGCTTCGCATGATTTCCCTGAGGTCCCTGTCGGTGGAAGGAGAGCTTGGAGCATACCCCTTCCATTGCCCCCAGGTCATGGCCTTGGGGAAAAGGGCGTTCACATCGCCCGTGACATTGCTGGTGGGGGAGAACGGCACAGGCAAATCAACGCTGATGGAAGCCTTGGCCCGCAAGCTTGCCCTTCCTGCCATCGGCTGGGAGGACGCGTCAAGGGATGTGACGCTGCAGGGGCTTGACCCGCTGTGCGACGCGATCCGGCTTGCCTTTGGCGTAAGGATAAGAAAGGGCTTCTTTCTTCGGGCGGAGGATTTTTTTAACTTTGTCAAGCGCATCGCCATCATGCAGGAGGATATGAGCCTGGAGCTTGACCGGGTAGAGGCGGAAAACGCCCACCGCGGCGCTTTTGCCAGGAGCCAGGCGAGAATGGCTTACGCGTCTTCCCTGTGGGCGCTTCGGTCAAGCTATGGCAGTGAGCCGGACGGCAGGTCTCATGGGGAAAGCTTCCTGGCATTGTTCAGGCAGCGGATCAGGCCCGGGGGCATCTATCTGCTGGACGAGCCGGAAGCGCCCCTGTCGCCCATGCGCCAGTTGGCCTTGGCATCCCTCCTCATGGAACGGGAGGCGGACAGCCAGTTCATCATCGCCACCCATTCCCCCATCCTGATGGCGTATCCCGGCGCGGACATCTGGTGCTTTGACCAGACGCCGGTGGCCTCCGTACAGTATGAAGAGTTAAACCATGTGCAGTTGATGAAGGATTTTTTGGCCCATCCCCGGCAGTACATGGAAAGGCTGCGGCGGGAAAAGGAAGCG
Organism: Bacillota bacterium; assembly: GCA_023458835.1. GTDB lineage: Bacteria > Bacillota > Clostridia > Christensenellales > Aristaeellaceae > JAEWAH01. The sequence continues at coordinate 4 of JAEWWY010000447.1, read as the reverse complement.
GATG
>JAEWWY010000446.1 GCA_023458835.1 Bacillota bacterium | reverse complement strand
CCACTTACAAGAGGGGGCATCCAATCAGAGGCAAAATCCACACTTTGCAAAGACGGCAGCCCGTCCCCGTACTGAAAATCATTGCCGGACTGCATATGGGCAATGTAAAGCGGGTCCGAAGTCACATCATAGGAGGATTTCTTTTGAAACGGCGAGTTTTCCGCCATCATTCTCAAATAATCCGCATAATCCGCTTCAATCATCCAATAGGGCTTGCCGCCCATAAGTTGATAATACCGGTCCGTGGGCGTTCCATCCGCGGAAACCATGCCCAACTGCGCGGCATTGGCCCTGAGGTCGTTCCATTCGTCCGTATAGCCGGCATAAGGCTGCGGCTTGGTGCTTTTGGGGACCTCCTCCCCGATGTCAAATGGCGGATAGCTTCCATTCCCCATCGCTTTCAATCCGGCCTCCAGCTTTTGGAGCTCCCCTGCGCCTGCACCGGGAACCGGGCTGCCGGCCTGTGATACCGGCGGATTCTCCGCAAGCAGCCTCTTGTAATCCTCGGCATCCGCTTCCATCATCCAATAGGGCTTCCCGCCCCTATACCGGTAATACTGATCCGTGGGCAGGCCATAGGCGGAAGCCATGCCCAACTGTTCCGCGTCGGCCCTGAGGGCGTTCCATTCAGCCGCGTGGCCGGCATAAGCATGGGGCACGGCGCCTTGCGGCTTCCCGCTGCCGCCAGATGATATTTGAAGGCCGTTCCCTTGTCCGCCCAGACCTGTTTTGGAATCGGGTCCGCTCCAACCCGGCATATTCATTCCGCCGGCCCCCATCCCGTAGGAATCGTCACCGGGTTGAAATCCGGCACCGGGCAGCTTCTCTTTAAACAAGGGTTTATGCTGCCCGGCGGAGCTCATTCCAAGAAATCTGTCCTTAAAGCTTCCCATTCTTATTTTCCTCCCTGCAAGCTGCCTTTGTCATTTGATCCACCCCGGATAATTGTACAAAAACAAAGGCGGGGATTTCTCCCTGCCTTTGCTTTTGATTCCTCCCGCCCCTGAGCGCTCAATCAGGCGGAGGACCTATCACCTTTGTCACAAACACCTGCGCTATCACCGGATCAAACTGCTTGCCCGCCTCCCGCTCTATCTCCCGGGTTGCCTCACCCACGCTTTTTGCTTTCCTGTAGGCCCTGTCGTTCGTCATGGCATCAAAGGAATCCACAACGGCGATGATCCGGGACAGAAGCGGTATGTTTTCCCCCTTCAAGCCTTGCGGATATCCTTTGCCATCCCACCGCTCATGGTGGGCAAGGATATACTCCGCTATCTGGCTCAGCTCTGGAACGGTTCTGGCGATCCTGTACCCGGCCTCCGGATGTTTTTTGATTTCAGCCCATTCCTCCGGGGTCAAGGCTCCGGTCTTTGTCAATATGTTCGTATCAACGCCTATTTTTCCGATATCATGCAATTCCGACAGCAGCTCCAGGGCGACCAGGTCTTCCTCCCTCAGGCCAAGCTGCTTTCCCAATTGCCTGGACAAATCGGCAAGCCTGTCGCAATGCTCCCTTGTCTCAAAATCCTTTTCCATCAGCGCGGTCTTGATGGAGGTGATAATGGTGCTGTGAAGGCTTTTATGCACCAGCAGCTTCCGCTGATACATCAGTTGCTCCGCTGTCTTCAATATCTTTTCCAGCAATTCATTCCCCTGGTGTTTTGTCGCGCATCCCAGCGACAGATTGGCAAACGACAATTCCGTGGGTATCTGCATGGATTGGTTGGCGCATGCGTTCCTGATTTGCTCCGTGATTTCTTTTGCCGTCTCTTCATCGGTATTTGGCAGCAGCAGGCAAAATTCGTCGCCGCCTATTCTGGCCGCTATATCGCGCTCTCTGGTGCAGGCCTTTATGATATTGGCCACCGCCTGCAAAATCCGGTCCCCTTCATTATGGCCAAAGGCGTCGTTGATCAGCTTCAGGCCATTGATGTCGCCAAAGATAACGGACAGGGGCATGCTGGCGGCAGTATCCAGGCGCGTCTTTTCCCTTTCAAAAAAGGCGCGGTTATAGAGCCCCGTCAACGCGTCATGGAAGCTTAAATACTGGATTTCCTTTTCCTTTCTTTTCCGCTCATTGATATCCCTGCTGATGCCAACCATGCCGAGTATGTTTCCGTCCGCGTCATAATAGGGGGTTTTCACCGTATCAAAAAATACGATGCTTCCCTCAGGCGTGATGACGTGCTCTTCCACCATCTGCGGCTCCTTGGCCTGGATCGCCTCCATATCCGATTCCCTGTACCAATCCGCCATTTGCTTTTCAAAAAGGTCATACACGCTCTTCCCGGCAATATCAGCCTCTTTCAGCCCCGTATAATGCTCAAACGAGCGGTTGCAGCCCAGATACCTGCTGTTCTTGTCCTTATAGAAGATCATGTCGGGTATCGAATTCAGAAGGCAAACCAATAAAGCCTGCTTTGCCTCATGCTCCCGGTACAGCGCCTTATACTTTGCTTCGCTTCTTTGAAGCTCCTCCCTGGCCATGACGGTATCGGTTATTTCCTGCACCATGCAAAGGTACTGGACCTGATTGCGGCCATAAATCCGGAGCGTAGCAATAACCAGGTGCGCCCAGACAACGGACCCGTCGGGCTTCAAATACCTTTTATCCATGGAATAGCTGTCGATTTCACCGGCTTGCAGCCTTGCAAACTGCTTCTTGTCCTCTTCAATATCATCCGGATGGGTGTAATCCTCCCAACTGAGCTTTTCGATTTCACTTCTGGACCTGCCGACGATTTTTTCAAACTTGCCGTTGATCAATATCGTTTGCGCGCCGTTTGCGATGGAAATCCCCAGCGGCGCCTGCTCGATGACCGTTCTTAAATAGAGGTCGCTCTCCTCCATCTCTTCCTTCATATGGATCCCGGCAAGCATATCGTAAATCACCACGCACACCATCACCGATATGACCGGAAAAACAATCATGACCGGCAGGCCGATGGCCTTGTATGCCGGAACGATCCTATCATGCGGCAAGGCCAGCACGCAAACGAGCATGGCGGCATGCGTCACAAGGCCGAACAGGTAAAACTCCAGCCACCTGTTCCTTTTCCCCTGCATCTTTTTATAGCGAAGCCTGTGCCAAAGGAGCCCGGCCGCCGCCGAAGAAACGGCAACAAGAAGATCCATATAAACCCCTGGGCCGCCAAGGAACGCCCTGTATGCGCACAGGATCAGGGTACCGGTGACGGCAGGGATATAGCCAAAAAACATTCCGGCTGTGCTGATCAGAATGGAACGGGCATCAAGAGCAATCCCCGGCTCCACCTGCGCCGCAGTGTATAAAAGCGCTATGCCGACCAATCCGATCATGGTGCCCAGAAGAAAGCTGAATACGCCCTTCCTTCTCCAATACCGCGTGTATAAGCTGATAAAAATAACGTATATGATCAAAAGCAAGGCAGCATTTAATGTAAGACCATTCATAAACTCTTTCATCATGGAGCTACCCCGATCCGCATGAATTATTCCCACAAATTCCGACAATATCCATCCTAATCGTAAATCACCTGCCCGTGCGTGTCAACTGTTTTATGAATAAAAAGCATGCCGTTCCTGCAAAAAAATGCAAAGACGCCCGGAAAGCGGGCACCCGCGCCATGCCGGCTATAAGGTGCCGGGAGCGTCTGGCGGACAAGGGCCGCGCTGTTTCGCTTGCCCATTTGTACGGCATCCTCCAGGGAGGCATGCCCTACCCCCATACCCATGAAAACGGCCTGAAAGCCCTGGAGCTGTTTTCGGACAAAGCCGGCCTCACCTATATGGGCGGCTTTGTGATGGGCATGGGGG
>JAEWWY010000445.1 GCA_023458835.1 Bacillota bacterium | reverse complement strand
CAACTGCTGGTTCCCCATGCCCTTCGCCAAAACGGCGAAAATCGAAGTAGAGAACCAGGGCGCGCTGCCGCTGCTCACCTACTTCTATATCGACTATGACAAGCTTGAGAAGCTGCCGGAGGATGCGTTGCGCTTCCATGCCAGGTGGCACAGAGAATGCCCCACCGAAGGGATTTCCAGTCACGGCGTTGACAATCAGTTCTACTGCTTCGGCGGCAATAACGTAACTGGGGCGGGAAATTATGTAATCCTGGAGGCCAAGGGCGCCGGCCATTACGTGGGCTGCAACATCAACATCCATAATTTGCGGGAAAGCAACCTGTGGGACTGGCCCGGCGAAGGCGACGACATGATCTTTGTGGATGGAGAAAGCTGGCCGCCCAGCCTGCATGGCACAGGCACAGAGGACTATGTGAACATGTCCTGGTGCCCCCAGCAGGAGTACAGCGCGCCGTACCATGGCATCATCCTGGGCGGCAAGGAAAACTGGAAGGGAAAGATCACCTACTACCGCTACCACATCAAGGATCCGGTGCCCTTTGAAAAGGAAATCCGGGTGACCATTGAGCACGGCCACAACAACCACCGCAGCGATGACTGGTCTACCACCGCCTACTGGTACCAAACCGAGCCTCACATGGCGTACGAGCCTATTTTGCCGGTGGAAAAAAGGCTGCCGCTTAACGAGGAGGAGCTGCTCTGGGGCAAAAGCGGGGTGAAGGATTGATGCTGCGCAAAGGTTTCCTTTTTCTGCTGGCAGTTGTCTTGCTGCTTCCCGCTGTTTCTCTTTGCGAGGCCGTTCCGAACCTGGGGGAGGATGCGGCGATTGGCGGCCTTCCCGGCAAGCAATGGGCGTTGCATCCGCTTACCAAGACGCAGGTAAGCAAGGTAAGCCAGATCACCGGGGAAGAAAGCCCCAACAAGACCCAATCCCGCTTTGGGGTATGGGGCACGGATCTGGGCTCCATGGCCGTGATCGGCGATACCACGTATCTTTTTGGCGGCGACACCTTTGGGGATGACAAGAACGGCTCCTGGCGCAGCAACGTACTGCTGCTGATTGAGGATGACGATCCTTCCGACGGGCTGACCATCACCGGAGCTATTACCGACAAGCGGGGCAAGGCCAAGGAGATGCTGGGCAGCCTGAAGGTGGATAAAACCGAGATGACCGTGATCCCCACCAATATTTTCGCGGTTAACGATACGCTGTATTGCATTTACATGTCCGTATCCCATTGGGGCGAGGCGGGCCGGTGGGAATGCCGGTACTCCGGCCTGGCCAAGTCTGAGGATCACGGGCAGAAATGGACAAAGCTCCAGGATGTAAAATGGCCGGGGGATTCCAACTTCATCCAGACCGCCAATTGCCTGGTGGGGGATACCATGTACATTTGGGGCATCCCCGCAGGGCGCATGGGCGGTATGGCGCTGATGAAGGTGCCTGCCGGTAAGATCGAGGATTTCAACGCCTACGCCTACTTTACAGGGCTTGATGAAAAGGGCGGGCCGCAATGGGCCCAGGGGCCGGAGGGGATATCAAAGGCCAAGGTGATCCTGGAAGGGCCCGTGGGGGAAATCTCCGTCCTATACAACGAATACCTGGGGAATTTTCTTGTAACATACCTGAAGGAAGATTCCGCCTCCATCGTTATGCGGGAGAGCGTGCTGCCCTGGGGAGACTGGAGCAAGCCCTATGCGCTGGCCTCCAGCAGCCGGTATCCTTCCCTGTACGGGGCATATATGCACCCCAAGTATGTACAGGAGAAGGGGAAGACCTTCTACTTTGCCATGAGCCAGTTCTTTCCCATTTACAACATCATGTGGATGAAAGCGGAATTGCCCTAAAAGCAGGCGGATTGCGTCAAACATATGAAGCGGGCGATCATCAATCGCCCGCTTCATTGCGGCAGGAAACATGCCCTTGATCGGGCAGCCCCGCCGGTACCTGCTTTCATTTCTTGGGATGGCGCTTGTATCATTGATACCAAAGGGCCTGGGCCTGATACAGCCTGGCATATACGCCTCCCTTGCGGAAAAGCTGTTCATGGCTGCCATCTTCCACCAGGCGGCCGTTCTCAAAGACGAGAATCCGGTCCACGGTGGTACATATGCCCAGCCTGTGGGAAATGAGCAGGGTGGTCCTGTCCCCGGTGAGCTTCCGGAAGGAACGGTACAGGGACGCCTCCGCCTGGGGATCCAGAGCCGCAGTCGGCTCATCCAATAGGATGATGCCCGCGTCCTTGCGGTACAGTGCGCGCATCAGCGCCAGCTTTTGCCACTGGCCGCCGGAAAGGTTATTGCCGGTTTCGCTGAAGGTGCCGATCACCTCGTCAAACCCCTTTGGCTGGCTTCTGATAAAGGCCAGCGCATCTACGCTTTCGGCCATGGCCGAAAGCTCATCCTCCGAAGCCTGCCGCTCCGGCTCGGCGATGGTCACATTGTTTCGGATGGAGGATTCATAGCGCCCAAAGTTTTGCGGCACGAAAGCAATGGCTTTGCGTACAGCAGGCAGCGCGTCCGTTGCCTTTTGTTCATCCAGCGTTACAGTGCCCTCCGTTGGCTCATACAAGCCGCAGAGCAGATTCACAAAGGTGGACTTGCCCGATCCGTTTTCGCCCACAATAGCGATCTTTTCACCGGGCCGGATGCTGACCGTGATATCCCGGAGGGCCGGCCGGTCCCCGCCGGGATAAGTAAAGGAAACGCGGTCATACCGGATTACGGCGCGGGAAAGCTCCTTCGCCTCCTGCCCGGCAGACTCCCTTGGCGTGGCCAGCAAATCCTGATAGTCCTGCATATACCGGATGCTGGTATAAAAGGTAAGCGCGCTGGACAGAAGCTTTGCCAGGCGGCTTTGCAACTGCTGGGAAAGTGTCAGCACCAGGGCAAAGGTTCCCAGCCCCAGCATGGGGGTGGCGTAGATGCTGGCGGCGGCCAGAAGCAAAATGGCGATGTACACGCCGTTGCGCAGCACGTCGGCCAGCATGTTCCAGAACAAAAACCGCCTGGTAAGCGCCTTTTTCTCGTCCAGATACAGATGGGATACCTGGC
>JAEWWY010000444.1 GCA_023458835.1 Bacillota bacterium | reverse complement strand
ATGACCTTTGTGGGGCTTGACAATTATATCGCCCTTTTCACCGAGCCCCAGGGCCGGCTTTTTATCGCCATCCGCAAGAATTTTCTCTACGCCATCATCACCACGCCCTTCATACTGTTTTTCGGGCTGCTGTTCGCCGTATTGATCAATTATCTGCTTAAGGATGTGTTCCGCCTCACGGGAGATTACATTCCCTGGCTGCAAAAGACCTGGACCGGCAATACGGTGATCTGGATCATGGGCATCTGGAAAAACATCGGCTGGTCCATGATCATTTACCTGGCGGGGCTGCAGGGCATCTCCTCGGAATTGTATGAGGCTGCCGGGATCGAGGGCGCCGGGCCGGTGGCAAAATTCCGCCACATTACCGTGCCGCTGCTGAAAAGCACCACATTCTACGTGATGGTGAACATGCTCATCGGCGCGTTCAACGTATTTTTGCAGGTGCTGCTCTTAACCAGCGGCAATCCCAGGGGCACCACCTCCGTTTTACAGTACCTTTTATACGACAAATCCTTCAACCTCTTTGAGTTTGGCCAGGGGGCGGCCATCGGCCTGATCACGGCTTTATTGGTGCTCACAACAACGCTGGTGCTCAACCGCATATTCCGCACGGAAGGGGGAAATGCCTGATGCGTACATTCCGCCTCTCCCGGGTGCTTTTCTGGCTGCTGCTTTTAGCCTGCGCCGCCGTCTTTGTTTTGCCCTATCTGTTTATGATCACCAACACCTTTGAGGAGTTCAGCTATGTATTGCCCTATCCGCCCAAGCTGCTCCCTTCCCGCCTGAATTTCTCGGCCTACGAATACGTGCTCACCCAATCCAGCCTGCCGCAAGCGGCTTTGAACAGCGTGATCATCACCACCTGCACCATGGCCTTCGTAGTCCTCATTTCCTCCCTGTCCGCCTACGGCTTTGCCCGCATCGACTTTTTCGGCCGGGAGGCGCTGTTCCGCATCTACCTGTTTACACTGATGCTTCCGGGCTTTTTGAGCATCATCCCCCAGGTGCTTGTATTGCAGGGGATCCGCCTGCCATGGCTGGGCCATGCAAACGGCCTGATGGGTACCCGGGCGGGGCTGATCCTCTTGTATGTGGGCACCGGCGTATGCGGCAATACCTTCTTTTTGCGGGGACATTTTAAATCGCTGCCCAAGGAGCTGGAGGAGTCGGTGCGCATCGACGGCGGCGGGCATTTCACCACCTTTTTCAAGGTGCTGCTTCCCCTGGCGCTGCCCGCGATCGGCACGCTGGCCATCTTTTGCTTCCAGGGTACCTGGGAAGATTTCTTTACCGCCAAAATCGTGCTGGGCGGCGTGCAGCGGTATATCACCCTGCCGCTGATGATCCAAACGCTGCGCGGCCAGCATGCCACAAGGTGGGAGTGGATCTTCGCCGCCTCCATCCTGGTGCAGATCCCCATACTCATCCTGTTTGTGACCTTTCAAAAGAAATTCGTCGTATCCGGCCTATCCGAAGGCTCCGTAAAGGCGTAAAGGGAAAAACACATGAAAGAAAATACCAGGTAACAGGAAGCGGCCGCCTCCACCAGCGCCAAGGAGCCTCTGCGCCGCAGCCTTGACACAATGCGGAATGAAGCATGCGTCCGGCTTGCCCGGCGGGAAAGGCATCTTCAAGATAAAAGGCTGAAGGAAATCCTGAACACCGGCATGTTCTTCAGCTTTTTTCGCCTCCGGCCGGGCTATCAACACGGGGGAATTCATATTGATGACTTCCCGCAGTCCAAGATATTATCTCTCCTGCGCCTGCTGAGATGGGGACAGCCTTTTGCGGCGCTTTGCCAAGCTTTCACGGCTTCTGCGGGTTGGACGGCCCTGTGTATCTTGCCACCTGCGCGGGGTTTTGGGCCTACGCGCTGGATACGGCTTTCGGAAAGGACGCAAAACAGCTTACAAAAAAGCGGGGCGGTCATTGACCGCCCGCTTTTCTCATGATCCCCTGCATTCTTTTCCACACTTCCCGCATCTGCCGCCTGTCGAACAGCCAGCCCATGATGAGGGTGACCAGCGTGGCATAGCCGGTCAGCAGCACCGCATAGCCGATCCACGCCACAAACCGCGAGGGTGCCAAAGGCCAAAACAGAAAGGGAAGGCAGATCAGCATGCCTGTCAGGAGCAGGCGGCCCATGCGCAGGAGCGTCTCCTGAAAGGGAAGGCCTGTGATCTTCCTGGGCACAAACCACAATTGTATGCCCACCCGCACGAGGTTGGAAATAAGGATCCCCGCCGCGATGCCCGGCAGGCCGAAGAAAATGCCAAGGACCAGCCCCAGCAGGAAGCCGAGGGCCACCTGCAGCGTGTTGTGGTGCCGGGTCTCACGGAACTTGCCCGCCGCGGTGACCATCAGGTCCAGCGGCGCCTTGATCTGGTCCGTCAGCCCTTCCAGCGTCAGCAGTACGCCAAGGATGGGCACCACATAGTTCACATCCGGAACGTTTCTGGTATATAAGCGCACAAAGGGCACGATCAGCACCATGGCAACGGAATACAGCACTGTGATCAGCGACAGGAAAAGGAATTCATACTCCCGGTAGGCGCGGCGGAATTTCTCCATTTCTCCCCGGACGAGAAGATCGCCAAAGAAAGAATAGAGCCCGGTGCTCACCATTTTCAGAATGCCCCAAAGCCCCACCGTCACCATGTGATAGATGCTGTAGACGCTCACAAGGTAGGCATCCCTGGTGATGACTGTGGTGAGTATGATACCCATGCCTTGATGCAGCGTTACGGTAAGCTGCTGGTACAGCGCATCCCAGCGGCGGCTCAAGGGTTCTTTGTCCGGCTTGGCTTTATAGTCTACGTATGGGTAGTGCCGGCGGACGTAGGCATACAAAATCGCCGAGCGCAAAAGGATCGTCAGCCCCGCCAACAGCCGCAATATCAGGATATCGGCCCGTATCAGGGCCAGGATCACGATGACCGCCGTCTGCAGCACCAGGGAAGCCATGGAGGCCCAGGATACCACAAATGTTTTTTGGTCCGCCGTCAAAAGCACCCTGTAGCGGGACAGCGTGAAAAATTCCAGTGTCCCGGAGAGTCCCATGATGGCTGCCAGCAGCCCCACTGACAGGGGCGAAAGGGTCGATACCGGCACGATCATGGGATATACAAGGGAGAACCCTATCGTCAAGGCGGCAAACAAGAAGCCCGAGGAATGGTAAAAATGCCGCGCCGCCGAAACGATGGCGCTTACCTTGCCGTGATCATTTTCACTCAGCGGCTTGTATAGCCCATAGATGGCCGCCGCCGCAAGCCCGGCCTCCACCAGCTTGAAATACCCCATGAATTCCGTGGCGGAAACGATCACCCCATTGATTTCCGAACCGTAATAAGCCATCATCAGCCTGGGTGTGACAAGGCCCAGCAGCATGGCTGAAATTTGATAGACCCCTGTGGCCAGGGTGTTGCGCATGGCGGCTTTGGTACGGCTCATGAAAGACCTCTTGGGAGGAGACGCCAAAGGGATTTCATCCCTTTGGCCATCCCTATTTTATAGGGGATTCTCAAGGGATGTATCCCTTGAGCAGGATTCCCAAGGGCAGAGCCCTTGGGTCATAGGTCCAGGTGCTTGGCCACACGCTCGCTTTCAGGGGGCGGGGTCATGTAGTCCGGGCCGAAGAGCTTTACCAGCACGGTATGATAGTCCCGGGGAATCAATACGGTGAGATGCTCGAAGGTCGCTTCTGTAAGATCGTCAAAGAGCTTCGGGTCCCAGGTCATGGAAAGAAGGCCGAAGGCGCCGTTGGACATGTGTGTTTCCCGGCCCTGCTTTGTACGCTTGGAAAGGCGCTCGTACCAGGCGGTTTTCTGCTGCACGGAAAAGGGCAAACCCAGCACGTGGGTTTTAAACAGCGCCACCTTTTGGGGCGGTGAAAAGCGGCTATAATCCACGTTTTTCTTCAGCATGCCCTGCAA
>JAEWWY010000443.1 GCA_023458835.1 Bacillota bacterium | reverse complement strand
TCGGATACCAGGGAATCCACCACGCCGCGCACCTCGCTGGAGCCCAGCTTGCTCTTTGTCTGGCCCTCGAACTGAGGATCAATGAGCTTGACGCTGATAATGGCGGTGAGACTTTCCCGGATATCCTCGCCCTTTAAGTTGGCATCGGCATCCTTCAAAACCTTGTACTTGCGGCCATAATCGTTGATGATGCGGGTCAGGGCGGCGTTGAAGCCCATCAGGTGGGTGCCGCCCTCAGGGGTGTGGATGTTGTTGGCAAAGGTATAAATATTTTCGGTGTAGCTGTCGTTGTACTGCAGCGCCACCTCCGCCGTAATGGTGCCTTTGACGCCCTCAATATAAATGGGCTCGGGGAAAAGCACTTCCTTGTTGCGGTTCAGGTATTTCACAAATTCCCGGATGCCGCCCTCGTAGTGATAATTCTTCTCCACAGGCGCCTCGGGGCGCTCGTCCCGCAAAATAATACGCACGCCCTTGTTCAAAAAGGCCATTTCCCGCATGCGGGTGGTGAGCACGTCAAACTGGAAATCCCCGGTCTCAAACACGCCGTCGGGGTTTTCCTCACTCTTCACATCCGGCCAGAACTGGATGGTGGTGCCAGTCTGCTCTGTTGTTCCGATAACCTTCAAATCATAAAGGACCTTGCCCCGGGCATATTCCTGCTGATGGATTTTGCCATCCTGATGGACCAGCACCATCAGCTTACTGCTCAGCGCGTTCACAACCGAGGCGCCCACACCGTGCAATCCGCCGGATACCTTGTACCCGTCGCCGCCAAACTTGCCCCCGGCGTGCAGCATGGTCAAGCAGACCTCCACCGCCGGACGGCCGATTTTGGGATGGATGCCCACGGGGAAACCGCGGCCGTTGTCTTTGACGCTGACGCTCAAATCCTTGTGGAGGATGACAAGAATCTGGGTGCAGAAGCCTGCCAGCGCCTCGTCAATGGAATTGTCCACGATCTCATACACCAAATGGTGCAGGCCCCTTGCATCGGTGGAGCCAATGTACATGCCGGGCCGTTTGCGAACAGCCTCCAGCCCCTCCAGCACCTGAATCTGCGTTTCGTCATAATGGTTTAGATGACCCGCGTCCTGGCCGCTTGCCGGGGGCGGGCCCAGGGGGTTCTTGTCAATAGGATGCTCCGACATAAAGACCACCTACGCTTACTCTAAATTTGCATGGACACGGCGGACCAGGGTGCGCACCGAAAGGGGGGAAAGGTAGCACCATTGCTCGCTTTTTTCCTGCACCAGCACCATGGACTTGGCAGGTTCCCCCAACGTTTGCAGCCGCCCCGCCGCCTTGACGCCGCTGAGCAGTGCCTGCGTATCCCTTGTCTTGTCAAGGTGCAGATCGATCAGGGCCACCACCTGCGAAAAGGGAATACTGCGGCCGGAACCCAGGTGCAGCATCATGGCATTTTCACCGCCTGTCAAAAAATCCGACCACTCATTATACCATTTTGGAAGCAAAAAGAAAAGGGTTTCTTCTTATATAAATGCAGATTTGCTTTTGTTCTTTATTTCCAAATTGTGTTAGCTGATCGGGGCGCATTTTGTCCTATGCATGCAGGGCCGTGCGTGGTATAATAAGTGCGTTTTTAAGCAGAAAGGGAGGGAGCGGGATGGCCTGTCAACTGGTCGTTGCCGGGGCGGGGCACGCGGGTTGTGAAGCGGCGCTGGCTGCCGCCCGTATGGGTATCCCCACCCTTTTGTATACGCTGAATATTGACGCCATCGCCTTGATGGCCTGCAACCCTGTGATCGGCGGCACCTCCAAGGGCCACCTGGTGCGGGAGCTGGACGCTCTGGGCGGCGAGATGGGCCGGGCCATTGACGATACGTTTTTGCAAAGCCGCATGCTCAACCGGGGGAAAGGCCCCGCCGTATACAGCCTGCGCGCCCAGGCGGACAAGCAGGCCTATCAAAACCGCATACGGGCCGCGCTGTTTTCGCAAGAAAACCTTACCGTACGCCAGGGGGAGATATCCCGCATACTGACTGTAAACGCCCAGGTCTCCGGCATTCTCACCCCCACCGGGGAAAATGTAGCCTGCCGGGCCGTCATCATCGCCAGCGGCGTATATTTGAAGAGCCGGATCATCATCGGCGAGGCAAGCTGGAACAGCGGTCCCCAGGGGCTGCTGGCAGCCAGCCATCTTTCGGATGCGCTCCAGGGCCTGGGCTTTGCTCTGCGCCGTTTCAAGACGGGCACACCGGCCAGGGTGGATGTGCGGTCCATTGATTTTTCCAAAATGGAGCCTCAGCCCGGCGATGAGCCGGTGATCCCCTTTTCCTTCCTTACGGATAAGCCCCTTCAAAACAGAATGCCTTGCTACCTTACCTGGACCAATGAGCGGACCCACCAAATCATCCGGGAGAACCTGCACCGTGCCCCCATGTACCGGGGTGACATCAAGGGCACGGGAGCCCGATACTGTCCCAGCATTGAGGATAAGATCAACCGCTTTGCCGACAAGGACAGGCATCAAATCTTTCTGGAACCGGAAGGGATAAACAGCTTCGAGTGGTACGTGCAGGGCATGTCCTCCAGCATGCCGGAGGATGTGCAATGGCCCATGTACCGCAGCGTGAAAGGCCTGGAAAACGCCATTTTGACCAGGCTTGCCTATGCCATTGAATACGACTGCATCGATTCCAGGTGCTTGCAGCCTACGCTGGAATCCCTATCCATCCCCGGCCTGTTTTTTGCGGGGCAGGTGAACGGCACCTCCGGTTATGAGGAGGCTGCCGCCCAGGGCCTTTTGGCGGGCGTCAACGCGGCGCTGAAGCTTGCGGACCGGGAGCCGCTGATCATCACCAGGGACATGGCCTATATCGGCGTGCTGGCGGATGATTTGACCACCAAGGGCACCGATGAGCCCTACCGCATGATGACCAGCCGCGCCGAGCACCGGCTGTATCTGCGCCAGGATAACGCGGACCTGCGCCTGACGGAGCTTGGCTACAAGGCCGGGCTGGCCGGCGAAGAGCGGATGCGTCGCGCGGAGAAAAAGGCGCGGGAAACGCAGGACCTTCGCGGCAGGCTGGCCGCCATCACCTTGCCGCCCTCAAGGGCGCGTGAGGAACTGCTTTCTGCCCTGGGTGAGCCGCCCTGCACGGGTACCCTTACCGGGGAGGAGCTTTTGCGCCGCCCTGCGGTTACGTTTGCCCACATCCAATCCCTTGTACCGGAGCTTCATTCCGCCTCTCCCGCCGCGGCGGAGCAGGCCGAAATCTCCGTCAAGTATGACGGCTACCTGCGCAAGCAGGAATCCCAGCTATCAAAAGCCCGGGCCATGGAGAACGCGCTGCTGCCTCCCGACGCGCCCTATCTCACCATGGATGCCCTGCGCATCGAGGCGCGCCAGAAGCTTTCAAAACAGCGCCCCCGCTCCCTGGGGCAGGCCGCCCGCATCCCAGGCGTATCCCCGGCAGATATCGCCGTGCTCATGGTGTGGCTGGGGCGGCGGGAGAGGGAGAACGGAGGAAACGAAGAACTTAGCGTGAGGGACCTTTTTTGAAAAAAAGGCCCTTCCGCACCCACCCGGAAAACTTTATTATAGGATAATGAATAAGGGCGCTTTTCCCCGAGCTCAAATGCCGGCGGAGTATCAGGTGGGAAATAACGCCTCACTCGTAGGGGCGATTTATCAATCGCCCGCCAAGTGACATATCCTGACCGCAACATGAGGGCGATTAATAATCTCCCCTACGGCATCGTTTGTTTATTGGCTTTTCTGCCGGAGGCGGTGATTGCGCTACACGTATTCCGAGCCTTCCCCTTGAGGGGAAGGTGGCGCGCAGCGCCGGATGAGGTGTCCATGGCGGCACTGTTTTCGGGCAATATCAGCCAATCACCGCGCCCTGTCATTCCGAGGGTGCAGCTCAAAGAATCTTTTCATCAAATGCTACGGGCAAAACAAAAGGAGATGCCTTATGCCTGCCTCACAAAAGAAAGCCTATCTGCTGGTGATCCTGGGCGTTGCGATGGTATCCTACAGCGGGCCGCTGGTGAAGGGGGCGCTTTTGCAGGGCGCGACCCCGGTAACGGTGGCCTTTTTGCGTATGCTCTTTTCGGGCCTGCTTTTGCTGCCCTTTTCCCTGCGCAGGCGTGAAAACGAAACGCGTTCCTCCCTGGCGCAGGTGTTGCGCGCGCCGGGACGTGAGCTTTTTTTCGGTGTGCTGGCCGCGGTTTTTCTGGCGCTGCACTACTATACCTGGATGACGTCCCTTGAAAGCACCAGCACCTTTGCTTCCGTGGCGCTGGTATGCACCCAGCCCCTGTTTGTAGCGGCCTTTTCAGGGCTTTTGTTGCGGGAACCGATGCAGAAATCCGCCAGGCCCGGGGCGCTGGTGGCGCTTTTGGGCGCGCTTCTGATTGGCGCCAACAGCCTGGGCGGGCTGGGCGGGGACATCGGCGGCGACCTGATGGCCTTGCTTGGCGCGGTGGCCATGGCCGGGCATTGGCTCTGTGGCCGCCATGCCCGCAAAAGCATGCCGGCGCTGGGCTATACCGTGTTTGTCTATCTGGCTACGGCCTGCTTTCTGGCCCTCCTGCTGCCGCTGGGCGGCGGCTTCCGCCTGCCCGGCGGGTCGGCCTGGTATCTGGCCGGGCTGGTACTGGGCTGCACGCTGCTGGGCCATGCGGTATTCACCTACACCTTGGGGATGGTCAGCGCCCATGTGGTATCCTTCGCCCTGCTGGGGGAACCGGTTGGGGCCATGCTTTGGGCGCTTTTGATGTTTGATGAAAGGCCCGGCGCGCTGCTGCTCACGGGCGGCGCTGTGGTGCTGCTGGGGCTGTTTATGTATTTAAGGGCCCAAGTTGGGCGGGAAGCAAAAAACACAAAAGCATCCATATAGCTTTTCATGGATCAGGAAGGGAAGGGGAGCGTTGGAGAATCTTATCGTATCAGCCCAGGTGGTGCTTCCGTTATTGTTGATGATGCTGGTGGGCATGGGTGCCAAAAGGCTGGGCCTGGCGGACGAAGCCGTGCTGCGCAAGGTGGACGCCATTGCTTTTCGCATCTTTTTACCGATCCTGCTTTTTCAAAACCTGTATGCGGTGGATTTGAGCCAAGCCTTCAATCCCGGCTTGATGGGCTATACCGTCGCATGCGTGTTCGTGATCTTCGGCCTTTCGATGGTGCTGATTCCCAAGCTGGAAAAGGACGACAAAAAACGGGCATCCCTCATACAGGCCATTATCCGCAGCAATTTTCTGATCTTTGGGCTAGCCATTGCCGTTTCGCTGTACGGGGAGGGGAATGCCGCCTCCGTAGCGCTGCTGGGAAGTGTTTTCGTGCCGCTAAGCAATGCCCTGGCCGTTTTTATCCTGGAGTATTTTCGTATGGGGCGGGTGAGCGTAAGGCATATCGCGCTGAGCATCGTAAAAAATCCGCTGGTAATTGCCGCCGTCATGGGCATTGTGGTACTGGTGCTTCGCATCCCTCTGCCCATCGTGATCAAAAAGACCATCAAGGATATGTCCGCGGTGGCTACGCCCTTGTGTCTTTTGACGCTGGGAGGGTCTTTGCATGCTTCCGATATAAAGGAAAACGCCCGGCAGTTGACCCTTGGGCTCATTGCCCGCATGGTGCTGGTGCCCGGCATTTTTTTGCCCCTGGCGGCTGTATTGGGATTCCGGGGCGAGGCGCTGCTGGCCCTGCTGGTATTATTCGCGTCGCCCACCGCGGTTTCCAGCTATACCATGGCCCAGCAGATGGGGGCGGACGGGAAGCTGGCGGGGCAGTTGGTGGCTTTCACTACGGGGGTATCGTTGATTACTATCTTCCTGTTTGTGTTTGTGTTCAAGGAGCTGGGGTATTTGTAAGCTGCTTCGCAAATTACATTGTTTTCATGTACCGGTTGGTATAGAACACCATCAGCACAAAACGGAGTATCAGCAAAATCAATGGCGGCAGGATGTGCAATACGTCGTTAAACACTAGCCCCTCCACCAGTATCCATGCGGTCAGCCCATAGGTGGTCCATTTTTCTACCATGGCCCCCGTCTTGTCACGGATAACGACGTTCCTTTCATCCGATACCGCGATGGCTTTGCGCCGTTTCACCTGCGGGTCGTCAAGAGAAGGGAAAAATGTACTTATAAACCAGGCCGCGCCCAGCCCGAAGGCCGACGAGCCCAAGCCGTAGCATGCGCCTGCGGCCTTTTTTTGCGCATCTTCGGGAAACAAAAAGATGCCGGCCAATATCAGCGCAGCCCCAGACAGGGCAAGAACGAGAAATAGAAACCGTCTGTTTTTCATTGCTGCTCCTCCTCATACAAAAAAACCTCTTCCACCGGCAGGTGAAAGTACCTGGCGATTTTCATGGCCAGCAGGATGGAGGGATTGTACCGCCCGTTTTCCAGGGAACTGATGGTTTGCCGGGATACCTGCAATATGTCCGCCAGCGCTTCCTGGCCGATGCCCTGCCGTTTTCGCAATTCCTCCAATCTGTTCTTCACGGATGGCTCTCCTTTCGGGAATGTAAGGCAGGCTTTACGTAATGATCATAAACCATTCGATAAAAAATGTCAAGCGCGCTTTACAATTTTCTTTGATTCAGGGACAAGGGAAGATATCATCCTTCCTTGGAATCCATGCAACTGTATGCTTCCCATGGCGCGGGTGCCCGTGCATGCCTGGACAAAGTTCCAAAGGTTGTACAGCGGCCCTGTCCTCTCCCGCCTCATTCCCGGATGGCATAACAGGGCAGGTTCATTCAAAGAAGCGGACGATCCGGTCCAGCGCGGCCAGCGTATCTTTATCCTCCAGCGCAGGGTGATTGTTTGTATCATGATAACAGACCGCAGGCAGAATATCCTTTGCGTTCATGTGGCGCAGCAGGGTCCAGGCGGTGCGGTAAGCCTGTGCCGCATCCCCATCTCCGCCGCCAACAAGGAGGACAGCACCCTTTTTTTCTTTGGGGATAGGTGTTTCCTTTCGAAAGAACCTGGCGCAATAATAGGTTTGCAGGCGGCTTGCCACACTTAACAAAGCGCCGGTCAGTTCGGAAAAGTAGATGGGAGAAGCGATCAGGATATGATCGCATTCCTGGATATAGGCGTAAACCTCCTGCATGTGATCCTGGATGCAGCAGCCGCCGTTGTCCCAACAATATCTACAGTCTATGCATGGCGCAATGCCGCAGTCATAGGCGCGGACGATCTTATATTCACCCTTTAATCCTTCCAGCAATTTGTTCACCAGGCCGGATGTATCGCCGTTTTTTCTGGGAGAACCATGAAAAATCAGCGTTTTCATAGGCGCCCCCTTTGCAGTATCTCCCCTGCGGCCTTTTCCACCTGCGGCAGGAAGGCCAGCAGTTGTTGATTCCGCCGGACCATTGCTTCGGGGCCGGTGATGCCCATAGCAGACATAAAGGCTTGAAACGCCGGCAGTCTATTTTGGTGTATATCCGGCGCATCCATGGAAAGAATGGCATGGCATCGGGCAAATGTGGCTGCCATCCAGAATACCGCCTCCATTGGATAGGGCGATTCCACCAACTGCCGGCAGCCGTCTATGGCAATGGACCGGGAAGCTTGCGATATGTCGCTTCGGAACGGATATTCGGCGGAGGGGCCGCCGGTGCTTGCGGCAAGGTCAAAGGTGGACTCCAATTCCCGAAGGTGTCCGGGCAGGCTGTCTGCCCTTAGCGCATCCCCTGTCAACAAGGATATCAGCGGAGGATAAAGATCCATCAGGCCATATGCCTCCAGGACTTTTCGGGCGGCTGTGTAACGCTTGCGCACCGTACAATTTTGCAGCGCGGCCGCAAGGATCGGGAAGGTGGTGATCCCGGTGGGAAACAGCCATCGCATTGCCAGATCATGAAAAGGCAGGCCTGCAGAAAAGCTGCCGATGCAGTCTTTGATATGATCAATAAAGCTTTGGCAGCGTTTGCGCACCCAGCAAGCTTTGGCATACTCCGCCTTGATTTCAAGATGCAACGGCTTAAGCCAGCCCTTTGGATCGGCCAGAATGCCGTCTATGTGCAATGCGTATGCGAGATAATGTGTTGTCAGGATATGCTCCGGCGAAGCGTATTCCGCTCTGCGGATCAGCGTAGTTTCCAGCAGCAGGCCCCGGTATTGAAATTTTCCGGGCTTTGTCTTAGGAAGTTCCGTCTCTATGACAAGGACGATGTCAATATCCGAGGTTTCCGGCCAGTCGTCATCCTTTGACGCCTGCAAAAAAGAGCCGGACAGATACGCGCCGCAGTACCCCGGGAAGCGGGAGCCATATTGTTCCACCCATTCTTGCGCAATGGCGCGGGCTTCCTGAACATGCATCTGC
>JAEWWY010000442.1 GCA_023458835.1 Bacillota bacterium | reverse complement strand
TCGCCCTCCTTATAGCGGAAGGACACGTTTTGAAACTCGATATTGCCCTTCAAAGCGGGCCAGTTCTCCCGATGGGGATGGAAGTTGTCGCCGAATTTTTTCACGACCTCGGGGGAATCCACGATGTCCGGCTCCGTTTCCAGCAGCGCGACCACCCGCTCCGCCGCGGCCTGGGCGCTTTGCAGCTCGGCAAAGATCCTGGCGATATCGCGCACCGGCTGGAAAAACTGTATCGTGTAGTTGACAAACACCTGCACGGTGCCCAGCGTCATGGCGCCGGTGAACACGTCATAGCCGCCCTTCCACAGGGCGTAGGCGGTGGCCAGGGAGCCCAGGGAAACGACGATGGGCAGGTACAGCGCGGACAGGGACGCGGCGCGCACGGAGCTCTTTCGCATTTGCGAGGTCAGCTCCTGGAACTCGCTGGTGTTCATGTCTTCCCGCACCAGCGTCTTGGTGGTTTTGGCGCCCATGATCCCCTCGTTGAAAGCGCCGGTGATTTGGCTGTTGGTCTTGCGCACCTGGCGGTAGGAGGCCAGTATCTTCTGCTGGAATTTCCAACTGATGAAAGCCAGGGGCGGGATCACCAGCATAACGACCAGCGCCAGCTTCCAGTTGAGCAGGAACATCTGAATGCCGCACATGGTCAGAAAGACCGTGCCCCAGCCCAGGTCCAGCAGCGACCAGCCGATGGTGTCCGCCAGGCGCTGGGTATCGGAGGTCATGCGCGTCATCAGGTATCCCACGGGCATGGTATCATAATAGGAAAAGGGCAGCTCCTGCAGCTTGCGGAAGCCCATTTTGCGGATCAGATAACACACGCCGGATTCCACACGCCCGCAGTTCATCAAAAAAATGTATACCGATATGACCTGAAGCACCACCAGGCCTACGTATAGGGCAATGAACCAGGGCAAGTTTTGCGTTTCCTGCTTGCCGATGATGTTGTCGATGGCATAGGCGGTCATTCTTGGGAAGACCACGTCGATGGTGGCGCAGATAGCCATAAAAAGGCCGATGCGCACAAGATGCTTATGATAAGGCTTGGCATAGCCCAGCAGCTTTTTCCATAGCTTTAAGTCAAACTGCCTGGTATAATCCATCTCCTCCTGGAACTGCATGTCACATCACCTCGGCTTTCACTTTGGCCTGGCTTATGGTGAACTCCTCCTCCAGGGCGGTCTGTATCTGGTTGATGCGCTGGTACAGCCCGGGACGGGAGCAAAGCTCCTGATGGGTACCCTGATCTACAACGCGTCCCTGGTCCAGCACCAGGATATGGTCCGCCTCGCTTAGGGTGGTGATCCTGTGGCTGATGATGATGGTGGTGGCTTTGCGGCTTTTCAAGCGGAGCGCGGCGCGGATCTGCGCGTCTGTTTCCGTGTCCACGGCGGACAGGGAATCGTCGAAAATCAGGATGTCATTGTCCTTCATCAGCGTGCGGGCAATGGCGATGCGCTGCTTTTGCCCGCCGGACAGCGTGACGCCCCGCTCTCCCACCACCGTGTCATATCCCTTTTCGCTCTCCTGGATGAACCCGTGGGCGCAGGCGACGGATGCCACCGACTCGATTTCTTCCTGGGAAGGCGAGGGCCTGGCGATGCCCATGTTCTCCCGGATCGTTTTGCTGAACAGGAAGGGCTCCTGCAATATCAGCCCCACGCGGCTGCGCAGGTACTTGCGGTCGATTTTTTGTATAGGGGTGCCGCCGATGGTGATGGTGCCGGATTGCGGCTCAAACAGCCGCTGCAAAAGGTGGACCAGGGTGCTCTTGCCGCTGCCCGTGCTGCCCAGGATGGCCACCGTTTGGCCTGCCTTGATGGTGCAGGAAAGGTGGTCAAGAATGGGCCTTGACCCATCATAGGCGAAGACTACATCATCAAACACGATGTCTCCGTCAAGGACCGGGCGCAGGGCGTCAGGCTCGGGCGCTTCCATGGGATTGTCGAGAATCTCCCGGATGCGCTGCATGGATACCTTCGTTTTGCCGGCATCGCTTAAAATGCGGCCCAATTGCCGCACCGGGAACAAAAGCATGCCCACATAGCTTGTGAACACCACCAGCGTGCCCACGGTAATGATGCCCCGGGCGGCATACAGGATGCAAAGAAGCAGCGTGGCCATGATCTGCAGCATGCTCAGGAAGTCGGCGGAGCTCCAATAGACAGACAGCATGCGGATAAGCCTGAACACCTTGCCCCGGTAATCCTCATTGGCGGCATCAAACTTTTCCACCTCATACTGCTGGCGGCCAAAGGCGCGCACAACCCGCACGCCGGTGAGGTTTTCCTGGAGCACGGCGCTCATTTTGCCTTCGCTCTCATCGGCATACCTGAAATGCGTAGTGACTTTCTTGAAGAAGATGAACGCGGTCAGGAACAGCACGGGGATCATGACCATGCTGTACAGCGTGATTTGGGCATTGCGGTTCCAGAGGATGGAAAAGGCCATAACAAGCATCAGCACGGTATTTACGGCTTCCACCAACTGCACCGACAGGAAACGGCGCGCCGTTTCCACATCGCTGGTGCAGCGCTGGATCAAATCACCCGTCTCCGCCTTTACATGAAAGGAAAAGGGCAGGTGCTGCAGGTGGGTATACAGCCTGTCGCGAAGCGTCAAAGCAATATTTTCGCTGGCCACGGCGGACAGCCGGCCTTTGAAATAGGTGAAAGCGCCGTTGATCACATTCAAAAGCACCAGCACAAGGCCTACGGTCCACAGATTACGCACAAGGTATTCCCGGCCTCCAAGGGAGGCGGCAAAGCCTTGCAAAAAAGCAGGCAGGCTGCTTGGCTGGGTGCCTAAAATGCTGTCCACCGTTTCGGCCAGCAAAAGCGGCGTAATAAAATTGATGAATACGGAAAATATGGTGCATGCGATGGCGCCAAGATATGTCCATGCATTGGCTGCTACCAGCCTGAAAAGCAGGCTGTTCTGCTTTTTTTGCATAAGGCTTCTCCTTTCGGGCGAAAAAAGGCATAGGCGCAGGCACAGACGGCAGCGCCTTTCATACATCGGCATTTTTTAGACATGAAAATTTTACTGCAAAACGTAGTATACAAGAAACTGGATGAAAAAGTCAATTGTTTTTGAATATGAAAATATTTAAAGAAGAATATACTGCCGATAGAGACACAGAAACGACATATTAAAGCACATCGGAAGCCTTTTGGATATTTTCCTGCCGGATTTGTTTCATATTGGTCAATTTCTATTGATTTTTCTGCAATGAAAAAGTAGAATATATAGGAAACGAAAAAACAAAGGCGCGGAGAGGATGGAGGATCATGGCGAAGCGGATTTTGCTGGTGGATGATGAGCCCCTCATTCTCAAGGGTTTGCGTTATACCCTTGAGCAGGAGGGCTATGAGACAGATTCAGCCGCCGATGGCGAAGAAGCGATTTCAAAATTCTTCTCCGGCGATTTTGATCTGGTACTGCTGGATGTGATGCTGCCCAGGCTGGACGGGATCGCCGTATGCCAGCGCATCCGGGAATATTCCAGCGTTCCCATCATCATGCTTACTGCCAAGGGCGAGGATATGGACAAGATCCTTGGCCTGGAGTACGGCGCCGATGATTATATGACAAAGCCCTTCAATATTCTGGAGGTCAAGGCCAGGATCAAGACGATCCTGCGCCGGGCCAGCCATGCTACCGGCGCGGAGGAGAAAAAGGTCATCCGCGTCAGGGACATGGAGGTCAACGTGGTGAACCGCACCGTGACCCTGGGCGGGAAGGAGGTCAAGCTCACCGCCAAGGAGTTTGACCTGCTGCAGCTTTTTATCAACAACCGGGGCAAGGTATTCAGCCGGGAGGCGATGCTTGAAACGGTTTGGAAGTATGACTATACGGGGGATGCCCGCACGGTGGATGTGCATATCCGGCGCCTGAGGGAGAAAATAGAAAGAAACACGGCTCAGCCCGAGTTTATTTTCACCAAATGGGGAGTTGGCTATTATTTCACCGACAAGGATTAGCCCATTTGCCAGCATTCGCTGGAGAATATTGCTCGCCTTCCTGCTGATCGTCGGAGGTTCCTTCTACGTGATGGCAACCTCGCTGACCAGTCTGGTTGGCGATTATCTTTTTGAGCAGCGTATCAGGTCCGACCGGGTCAGCGTGGAGACGCTGGCTGGGCAGTTGGGACCGCTTTTTCAGACAGCGCAATCCTCGGTGCTCACCGAGCGGCTGAAAGAGGCCGGAGGCGAGCTTGGCGGGCGGCTGCTGATACTGGATACGGACGGCAAGGTCCAGTTCGACAGCTTTTCGGAAATAAACGGCGTGCGCTTGCAATATCCTGAGGTGCTGGGCATCCTGATGCAGGGAAAGACGGTGGATTACGGCCTGCACCGCACGGGATCGGGG
>JAEWWY010000441.1 GCA_023458835.1 Bacillota bacterium | reverse complement strand
ATCCATCCTTCACAAAATCACTCTCACCCTTTTTGAAAAAGGATACATCCATAAAATCAGTATTCATAGAAAGTAACGTCTTGCAGGCTATGACGATGACTATGCTCTCTCCCTTCTCCTCTGATTTCTAAATGCCTCCACCCTGGTACACAGTAGCCCCGGTTCCCTTTCCGATATTTATTTAAAAATAAAAGTTGCACCCCGCTTGCTTCAGTATATCATACTGGCTCTCAACCGAGATGCAATTTATTTAATTACCATAACATTTCAACAGTTACCACACGGTTCCCAACACCTTCTACCACTTCGCCCTCGCTGCCGCCTCCACGCACGCCTGATGCTCCTCATCCGCCCTATCCGTGCCATGGGTCTTGCTCTTGTAAAAGTGGATGCAGAAGTGGCCGTCAAAGTTGTTGCTGGAAATGGTGTCATCCTCATGGGGCATGCCGTTCATGGAGCAGGCATATACGTGATTGTTATACTTTACCAGGATGGGCCTGCGGTCCCAGCTCCAGGAGCCGCCGTAGATGCTTTTCATGGTGGCGGTGTCCTCCGCGGTCAGGGGCTCGGCATCCAGGTGATTGAAGCCGGACCAGCGCCTGCACTGAAATGTTTTGCCGGTACGCACATCCTTGACGGTGAAGGTGGCCCCCTTGGGTATTGCCGTACTACCGCCTTCAAACCAATTCAGCTTTTCCGTTTTATAGGTCTTTTCCTCCGCGTTGGCGGCCTTCTCGCCGAACAGAATGTAGATGGTGGTTTTCCCCGCAACGCCGTCCTGGGACATGCCCTTGGCCTTCTGAAAGGCCTTTACCGCCGTTTCGGTGGCATCGCCATAGTTGCCGTCGATGGGACCGCTGTAATACTTCTTCAGTTTCAGGGCCTGCTGAAGCTTTTTCACCTTTGTCCCGCTGTCGCCTTTTTCCGATGTGGCGGGCGCATCGCCAATATCGCTCAGGGACTCGATGCCACTCATCCCCTTTTCGGCTTCAGGGGGCTTGGCGGCTTCCTGGCCAAACAGTGCCTTGATAGTGTTTTCGCCGGCCACACCATCCGCTGTCAGCCTTTTATCCTTTTGAAATGCCTTTACGGCTTCTTCCGTCAAATCTCCAAAAGACCCATCGATGCGGCCGCTGTAAGCGCCTACGGCTTCCAAAGCTCTTTGAAGCTTTTTCACATCGCTGCCCGAATCGCCTTTGCGCATGGGCGCCGGTGCGTCGCCCAGCTTGGCGATGGCTTTCCCCTGGCTGCTTGCGGCGGTCTCCGTAGCTTTCACATACTTTTTCATCACGTACCCGGTAAAGCGCCCGTAGGACACCTTGTACCAATCGCCGGAGGTGGACAGGATCTCCAGCGTCTCCCCTTCGCGCAGCGTTTGAAGGGCCTTGGAATCTGTGTCGGCCTTTTGCCGAAGTACCAGTGAATCGGTGTTCACCGCTCCCCGCTGGGCAGCCATCGCGCCCGGGGTGGTCATGAGGATCATGGATGCGGCAATAGCCGCCCATACCATGCGCCTTCCCGTGATTTCTTTTGTGCTATTCTTCAACCAAACCATGTGAAACCTCCCTTTCATCGCTCCAGAAGCCGGCCTTGGTCAATTGCGCGGGCCCGCACAAGAGGGAGTCTTGCAGTGGCATAGAAGCCGGCCTTGGGCGAAGGCTGTCCCGCAGCAGCACACTGAGCAGCGGACAGCCTGCATTTTTTTGCCGTATGAACGCCGTAAGCATTCTCCGGTAGGAATGTTTCATCCCGAGGCTTAATATATTACGTTTTTATTAAGATGTCAAGGAAAAAGCGGGCTTATTTACATTCTTTCGAAATAATTAAGAAAAAGCGCATATAAGTGCTGCCGTATAGCGTTTTGCATGTAATTACCAAAGAACCCTTGACGAAAACAATTTCAGTTGGTAAAATGTACATAATCATTGGTGAACGTGCTGTTAATATGTTGTTATAAATTTATATGGGGGCATTTTTATGAGCTTTTCCGACAGGGTTACTATGGCATTTTTGGAAGAGGACAATGTACAGCGCGCCTTCTTCAGGCTGCGTCCACTCTTGAACAGCGCAGGGCCCTGTACTCAGGAGGAATTATCCGTTTTGCCGGATGAGGGCTTTGTGCGCATCGTTCCGGATAAAAATGAGCAGGCCAACTTTAAAGATAGAATGCGCATGCTGGGTCATCTTTGCATGATCGATCTGACACCTTTTCCGCCCGAGGCCAACAAAATACGCACGAACAAGAATTATGCTCCCGAAAAGGGAGAAAAGAATCAGTACATCCTATACTCCGATGTGATTCATGCGCTGCCGGAGTCCCTGGTATACGAAGTTGTGGACGCGCAATCCCTAGAGGAGATCCAGGAGAATGTACAGCCTTTATCAACGCCTCTTCGGTATGTGCGCGTTTTCGACCAATGGTACGGCCCCGCCAGGCCCGGGCAGGAGGCTGAAGTGGCTGCGGAAGTCCCTCCCCAGGAACAATTGCACCGCATATCTTTTCCTGATGGGAAGGAGCGCCTTTTTTACTGGCCAGTAAGCGCCGTTTCCGAATGCCTGAAGCAGGAGGAGGAATCATCCTTGGCCGAGGAAAGCCCGGTCATAAAGGCGATTGAACCGCGCCTGATTGCTATGGATGCTTCTGCTGCCATACAGTCTTCCTTCACCCGCGCATCAGTCGTTCCAATGCCCGTCCGCGCCGCTGTACCGGAGGACGCGGCACTTTCAGGCACACCGCTATATGCGGATGCCGTTCCCCGCGTCAGGCTTTCCAGGACCCGCAATCCCCTGCACGAGGTGGTGGACGCCCAGTGGCGCGCTGCCAAATATGAACCGCCCAGCGCCCAATTGCAGCAGGGGGCAAATTTGCGCCGCGTAGAAAATCCATTGGAGCAGTTCAAGGAAGCGGCGGCGGAAGCGTGGGCCATCCCGGAAGCGCAGCAGCAGGTGCTGGAAGCATTGCTGGCCATGCCCGGCATGCAAAAGCGGCTGGAGAAGATGTTCCATGCCGGGGAACCGGATAGCCTGCTTGTGGCCTCCATGCGCCGCCAACTGCAGGATCTGGAGGCGGAGCGCCTATCCCTTTTGGTTCAACTGGACAAGGCAAGAGAGAATAAGGCAGCCTTCCGGGAGGAAGTGCTGGCCGCTGCCCAGCAGGAACATACCGTTCGGCTGAAGCAACTGCGGGAGGAGATCGCCGCCTGCCAGGAAGCGGAGGCAGCCTTGTCCAAACAGCTTCAGGAGCTTATTGACCAGCGCAGCGCATTGCAAACGGTGTGCGATGAACTGATGTGCAGCGACCTGCCGGCCAGGTTGCAGGCATTCGCCAAGGGATACCACCTGTCGCTGGATAAATATCCTCTTCCCCTCCACCTTTCCCCCACTGTCGGCATAAAGGCGCCCCCTGCCCGCATGATCGCCGCTGTGCAGGAGGCGCTTGTGAGGGAATGGGGGCCGGTCAGGCAGGAAGACGCGGTCCATTTTTTGACGCTGTTTGCCTTATGCCCAAGAATTCAATTGGTTCATTCAAGCTTGGCGGAAGCAGCGCGCTTTGCCCGGTTGTGCATGGAGGCGCTGGGACTAACGGCCACCTTTGCCGTACAATCCTGCCCTGATCAAAACGTGGTGGTAGATGCGCCTAACTGTGCCATGAGTCCCGTGTGCGTGGCAACCCCCCATGTATGCCCGGAGGAAGGGTGCGCGAGCCTGAAAACGTTGCTGCTTTCCAAATCGCCCACCGTGCATTTAAACCACCTGAGCTACGATTTATCCCCCTGGCCGATACTTATCCTACCGGAGACGATGCATGGCTTCCAGCACGCATCCTTCCCCTGCGCAGGGGAAGCATTGCCCGCTATATCCATGGAATCGCTCAAGGAATTTGCTACAGCCCAGGCAACCATCAGCCAGGAAGTTCTTCGCTGGCTTGGAGAATTGAAGGAGATCATGCTTTCAGCACAGCAGCCTTTGCCCTGGGCTGTGAGCCGCGTCATGACTGCCTATTTGGGCGCGGCAGGCACATGGATGCAGGGCGGTATTGCCGCTGCCGCCGATTATGCCTTTCTGGCCTGGATCGTTCCGCTGGCGCTGCAGCAGGAAAAGCTGCTTAAGGCACTAAGGCCGCTGCTGCCCTCATTGCCTAGATCGGGGGCTGTATTGACGTGAATAAAAGCTTATTCCTGTGAAAGCACCAGCGTTTCACGTGGCCCAACCACAATTTCTTTCGAAACCTCTCTCCCCGTCAGCATATCCTGCCACTTGTCCGCCAGGATAACGGTATTTTCCGTGGGAAGAAAGTTGCTGATAAACACGAACTTCTTGCCGCCTTCCCCGATTCGCTCCGCTACGCCAAGGCCCTGAGGGATGCTTTTCAGCAGCGGCAAGACGTTTGCCTCCCCGGCGATATGGCTGTAGAAGTCTTGAAGGAAATCCTCCCCCGTGCGGGCGGCAATGTAATAGCAGCGGCCGGCGCCAAAGGTGTTCTCCGTCACCGCCGGCATGCCCACGTAAAAATCCTGCCCATAGACCGCCAGTACGCTGGCAGTTTTTGCATGTGTCAACTCGCAAAACTCTATAGCCTCATAGGTTTTTCCCTGCCAAACAAAGCTGTTTTTTGTTCCGGGGAACAGTGCATCCACCTCTTCGACCCAGAGCCCGGCCACATCCATAAGCGGCCCTGGGAAGCCGTCCAGGAAGCACAGATCCTCCTCGTTCACATAACCGGAGACATATGTGAGCACAAATGTTCCGTCGGTCTTGACAAAGGATTGCACCTTTTGTGCAAACCCTTCCCGCAGCATATAGCACATGGGCGCGCTGACGATCTTATATCCGGACAGGTCGGCCGTCTGGTCAATGATGTCCACTCCAAAGCCGGCGTGATACAGCGCGGCATGGTGGGCGCGCACCGTTTTTTCATATCCCTTCTCCACATGGCCAAACCGCGCATCCTCCAAAGCCCAGCGGTTTTCCCAATCGTACACCAGGGCGATCCTGTTTTCCGGCGCGGAGCCCGCGAGCTCATGCAGCTTTTTGAGCGTTTCCCCAACCTCTGCCACGTCACGGAAGGTGCGTGTGCCATCGTGGCCCACATGGTCCACCACCGCGCCATGGAATTTTTCAAAGCTGCCCCGGCTTTTGCGGAATTGGAAATACTGTACGGAATCCGATCCGTGGGCAACGGCCTGCAGGCTTTGCAACAGCACCGTTCCCGGCCGGCGCAGCGCATTCACCTGCTGCCAGTTTACCGGGCCTGGGCTGGATTCCATCATCAGGAACGGCTTTCCGCCCCCCACGCCCCGCATGAGGTCATGGTTGAACGCCGCATACGCGCCGATCTGCGCATCCTGCTCCATACCCGTCCATATGGGATAGTTGTCCCAGCTTGAGCGATCCAGGAGCTTGCCCAGCGCAAAATAGTCAATGCCCGGATATGTGGACATCAGGTTGGCGGTGCAGGGGATATCGGGAGTGATCCGCTTGAGCGGCGCGACCTCGTTCAGATAGAAATCGCAATGCTGCTGGGAGGTGAACCGTCTCCACGCCAGCTTCTGCCCATGGTTTTCGTTTTCTCCAAGCCAGGAGGGAGCGGTGGGGCTTTCGATCTGATCAAAGGCAGTATAGCGGTGGGCCCAGAATTGGTTCCACCAGGCGTCATTCAGGTTTTCAATGGTGCCGTACCGCTTTTGCAGCCATGCCTGAAACGCCTCCTGGCACAAGGGACAATGGCATTCGCCGCTGTACTCATTGGAGATATGCCACATTTTAAGGGCCGGATGCTTCTTATAGCGCTGCGCCAGCTTTTCATTGATGGCCGCCACCTTCTCACGGTAGACGGGAGAGGTCAGGCAATGGTTGTGCCGCCCGCCATACAGGTGATGCTTGCGCTCGTTGTCTACCCGCAGCACCTGGGGGTATTTTTGCGCAAGCCATGGCGGTCTGGCACCGCTGGGGGTAGCCAGGATAGCCGCTATCCCATTTTCGGCCAGCATGTCCATCACTTCATCCAGCCACGCAAAATCGTACTTCCCCTCCTCCGGCTCCAGGTGGGCCCAAGAGAAGATGCCGACGCTCAAGGTGTTGATCCCCGCCTTGCGGGCCAAAACCATATCCTTTTTCCAAATCTCGTCCTTTTGTTTGAGCCATTGCTCCGGGTTGTAGTCACCGCCGTGCAAAAGCGCAGGGATACCCTTTAACAGGGGCGGATGCTGAGCCATAAAGATTCTCCTTTATTAAATCAATTTCCCTTGAAGCGCAGCGTGCCATTGCCTTTTACAAGCAGCGTGCCGGAGCTGTCTTTCATTATGGGCGAGGATCCGCATACGACCTCTTGAGCTCTATGCACCGCCACAAAGTAGGGCTTCTTCGAATCGGTTTCAACGGTGTAGTCGCTGCCATTGCGTTTGACCGTGAAGACCGCCGCCGGCTTTCCATTCAGGTCCGGGATCACAGAGGTGATCCGTGCACCGTCCTTGATCTTGAACAAGTGAAGCGTCAAGCCGTCCGCATAATCATAATCCGGCTTGCTGTCAACGCCTCCCATAGGCAGCACGGTGTTTTCCCGCACATACAGGGGCAGGCTCATGAAGCCATGGGGCTCTTTACGCCATTTGCCGCCCGATCCAACCTTGCCGGAGAGCAGATGCGTCCATTCCCCCTCCGGCAGATAACAGTCCACATGGCCGTCGCCGTGGAATACGGGGGCTACCAGCAGGCTTTCCCCCAGCATATATTGCCGGTCCAGCATCTGGGCTGCAACATCCTCCGGGAACTCCAGCATCATGGGCCGCATCACCGGCACGCCTGTTTCATGGACCTCAACCGCCTTGACGAAGATATAGGGCATCAGGCGGCATTTGAGCTTTACAAAAAAGCGTGCCACATCGCAGGCTTCCTCGTCGAACAGCCATGGCACCCGGTAGCTGGAGGAACCGTGCAGCCGGCTGTGGGTGGACAAAAGCCCGAATGCCACCCAGCGCTTGTACACGTCCGCCGGGGCCGTCTGCTCAAAACCGGAGATATCATGGCTCCAGAATCCAAAGCCGCTGTGAGACAGCGACAGGCCGCCGCGGAGCGTTTCCGCCATGGAGATGTAGCTGGCACTGTTATCGCCGCCCCAGTGGACGGGAAACTGCTGCCCGCCTGCCGTGGCGCTGCGGGCAAACAAAACGGCTTCGCCCTTTCCGCGGCATTCCTCCAACAGTTCAAATACCATCTTATTGTATAGGTGCGTATAGTAATTGTGCATGCGCACAGGATCGCTGCCGTCAAAATAGGCAATGCCCTTTACCGGAATGCGCTCGCCGAAGTCCGTTTTGAAGCAGTCCACACCCATTTCCACCAACGCGCGAAGGTATCCCGAGAACCAGTCCCGGGCCGCGGGGTTGGTCACATCCAGGATGCCCATGCCCGCCTGCCACCTGTCTGACTGCCAGACATCCCCGTTTGTCTTTTTCAGCAGATATCCCTTTTCCATTCCCTCCTGGAACAGCGGGCTCTGCTGGGCAATATAGGGGTTGATCCACACGCAAATCCGCAAACCCCGCTCCTTGTAGCGCTTGAGCATGCCCTTGGGATCGGGAAAGGGCTCATCGTCCCATTCAAAATCACACCAGTTCAGCCCTTTCATCCAGAAGCAGTCAAAATGGAACACATGCAGGGGGATGTCCCTTTCCGCCATGCCCTGGATGAAGGAGGTGGTGGTATTCTCGTCATAGCTGGTGGTGAAGCTGGTAGTCAGCCACAGCCCAAAGGACCATGCGGGAGGCAAGGCGGGCTTGCCGGTCAAC
>JAEWWY010000440.1 GCA_023458835.1 Bacillota bacterium | reverse complement strand
ATGGTTCAAGGAGGATTTTTGATATGCAAAAACGGCTTCGCATCGGCATCATCGGCTGCGGCGGTATCGCCAACGGGAAACACATGCCTTCTTTGAAGGCGCTGAACCGGGTGGACATGGTGGCTTTCTGCGACATCATCAGGGAAAAGGCGGAGAGTGCGGCTGCCGAATATGGTACCCCGGATGCCAAGGTATACACGGATTATAAAGAGCTGCTCAAGGATGCCACCATTGATGTGGTGCATGTGTGCACCCCCAACCGCTCCCACGCGGACATCACCATCGATGCGCTCCACGCGGACAAGCATGTCATGTGCGAAAAGCCCATGGCCAAGACTGCCGCCGATGCGCGCCGCATGGTGGAGGCAGCCAAGGAGACGGGCAAAAAGCTGACCATTGGCTACCAGCACCGCCATAAGCCGGAAAGCAACTATTTGAAGAGCGTGATCCAGCGGGGCGACCTAGGCGACATTTACTATGCCAAGGCCTTTGCCATCCGCCGCCGGGGCACCCCCAACTGGGGCGTTTTCCTCAACGAGTACGAGCAGGGCGGCGGGCCGCTGATCGATATCGGCACCCACTCGCTGGATTTGACGCTGTACCTGATGAACAACTACAAGCCCCGCATGGTGGTGGGCACCAAGTATAAGAAGCTGGAAGATCCAAGCTGCGGCAATCCCTGGGGCGCCTGCGATCACACCATGGAAGACAGCGCCTTCGGCTTTATCGTGATGGAGGACGGCGCTACCATCACCCTGGAGGCTACCTGGGCCCTGAACACCATCGAGCCCATTCAGGAAGGCAGCCTGCAGCTTTGCGGCGCCAAGGCCGGCGCGCAGATCAAGAACGGCATCTCCATCAACAAGGGCGAGTTCGGCCGCTTGATCGAGATCAAACCCGACGTGTCCGCCGGCGGCGTGGCGTTCTATGACGGCGTGAAGGAGACGCCCGCCATCACCGAGGCCCGGCGCTGGATCGACGCCGTGGAAAACGATACCGATCCCGTGGTGCTGCCCGAGCAGGCCTGCGTGGTCTCCGAGATCCTGGAAGCCATCTATACTTCCGCCAAAACGGGCGAGCCTGTGTACTTCAATAAGTAAGGAGGGCGCGTCATGGAATACGGCGTACAGCTATACAGCGTGCGGGATATCACCAAAACCGACATGCGCGGGGCGCTTGCCCAGATTGCCCGGCAGGGTTACTCCTTTGTGGAGTTTGCGGGATTCTTTGGCATTGACGCCAAAGAGATTACCGCCTGGCTCAGCGAATACGGCCTGCGGGTATCGGGCACCCACACGGGGCTGAAGGAGCTTTTGGAAAAGACGGAAGAAACGGTTGATTACCATAAGCAGATCGGCAATACCAACATCATTGTGCCTTATGCCGAGCTGGATACACAGGCAAAGCTGGACGCGTTCATTGAAGACATGAACAGGCTGCAGAAAAGGCTTGCCAAGGATGGCATCCGCCTGGGCTACCACAACCATGATCATGAGTTCAAGCCCAACCAGGATGGCTCGGTGGCCTTTGAGCAATTGGTGTACCGCACGGCGCTGGACCTGGAGGTCGATACCTTCTGGGCGTATGCCGCCGGTGTCGATCCCGTGGCGCTGCTGTTAAGGCTCAAGACGCGGATACCGGTAATCCACATCAAGGACGGCTTTGACAACGGGGAAGGCGTGCCCCTGGGGCGCGGTACGGCTCCGGTAAAAGTGGTCTGGGAAACGGCGAAGGCGCAGGGGATGGCCATGGTGGTGGAAAGCGAAACGCTGACCCCCGACGGTCTGACCGAAACGGAACTTTGCATGAAGCACCTGCGGTCTTTGGAATAGGCCGGATGTAAGCGGAATAAGGAGAAAAACATATGGTCAATGTACTTATGCTGTCCAAATGGCATGTGCATGCCAGGGAATATGCCCGCACCGTCATGGCGCAGCCCGATGCGAAGATCACCTGCGTATGGGACGAAGACGCCGCCCGCGGCGCTGCCTGGGCCCAGGAGTTGGGCGTGGCTTTCGAAGCGGACCTGGACAAGGCGCTTGCCCGTTCCGACGTGGACGCGGTGGTGGTGGACACCCCCACCACCGATCATCCCATGGTGATGCTCAAGGCTGCCAAAGCCGGAAAGCATATCTTTACCGAGAAGGTGCTGGCTGCCACCGTTCAAGATTGCAAGGCCATCGCGAAGGCGGTGAAGGAAAACGGCGTGAAGTTCTGCATTTCCTTCCCGCGCCTCACATGGCCCCTGGCGCAGCTTTGCCGCCAGGCCATAGACGAGGGGCTGCTGGGAAAAATCCACTTTATGCGCATGCGCGTGGCCCACGACGGCGCTTCCCGCGCCTGGCTGCCGGAATACTGGTACGACGCGCAAAAGGCCGGTGGCGGCGCGATGATGGACCTGGGCTGCCATCCCATGTATATGGCATCCTACCTGCTGGGCAAGCCCAGCCGCATCGCTTCCATGTTCAACAACACCTGCGCGCCGGGCGGTGTGGATGATAACGCCGTTTCGGTGGTGGAGTTTGAGAACAAGGCCATCGCCGTGCTGGAGACTTCCTTTGTGGCGCCCCACCATGGCGAGGGCTTTGAGCTGCTGGGCTCTCTGGGCGCCATCGTGCAGGAGGGCAAGGAGATCAAGATGCGCACCAGACAAATAAAGGACGGCTGGTTCACCCCCGACAGGCTGCCCGAGCAGCAGCCCTCCGCCATCCGCCAGTGGCTGGACGGCATTGAAAAGGGCACGCCCATCCCCTTTGACCTGGAGAAGGCCATCGCCCTGACGGAGCTGCTGGAGAACGCCTATAAATCCGACCGCGAGCAAAAGATTATACCGATCGTTTGATGCGGCGCAAATAGCAAATGCCCGGCCTGGGGAGTTCCAGGCCGGGCATTTGTTTCAGATTGCCCTTCAAAAACCATGCTGGAGTGATCCGGTACTGGGCGGGCGATTGATAATCGCCCCTACGCCGTAAAGAGGTGGTTGGGTTTCCTTCTGACTGTTGTATGCTCCGGCAGGGAAATCAACAAACACATTGCGCCGTAGGGGTGATGATCAATCGCCCGCCTGTTGCGCGAAACATACATATCATTTCTTGAGGGCAGCAGAACAGCAGGCTGCTTGATTGGGTTTGCCGCCTGGACGATGAATAGCAGTGCCGGGGTCAAGCCAGCAATTCCTGGTGCTCCTTCATAAAGCAGACAAACATATGCAATAGGATCATGTGGATGTCCTCGATCTGCTCATAGCCCGTTAAATGGATGGGAATGGCGGCGTCTGCGAAGTCTTTGATTTTGCCGCCGCCAAAGCCGGAAAGGGTCATGATTTTTGCGTTCTTTTCCCTGGCGTATTCGCAGGCTTTCACCAAATTGGGGGAATTGCCGCTGGCGCTGATGAAAATTACCAGGTCGCCTTCGTTCAAAAGATTGATGAGCTGCTGGCGGAAAATCTCTTCAAAGGATACGTCGTTGCCGTAGGCTGTAATCTTTTCCACGTTATCGCTGAGGGAGAGCATACGGAAACGGCGCTTGGGAGGCTTCACCGCGTTTTTGCCAAAGTCGCATACGAAGTGGTTGGCCGCCGCGGCGCTGCCGCCGTTGCCCACGACAAACACCTGCTTGTCGCCTTTGTAGGCATCCAGCAAAAGCCCGATGCAGGCTTCAAAATCGGCGGGGGAAATGCCCCGGATGTGGGGGATCAGCTCCTGCTGGTAATTTGTGAGGAAGGATTGGAACATATTGCTTCCGCCTTTCGATTCATAAAAATGTGGTTGTGATGCTGATCTGAAAGAGTGTGCGACGGATATTCTGAAGGCTTCCCCTTGAGGGCTCCGAAGCCGAAGCGCCGCCCGTAGCGGATGAAGCGAGGCGGAGGAGGCTGGCGAAACGAGCAGGGCGAACGACAGTGAGCAATGCGACGATTGAGCCAGATGGAATAGCTGTCGGCGAAGTCGACTGATGAGGTGGCAGTTGTTAAATCAATAGGGTTGGAAGACACCTCATCCGGCGCTGCGCGCCACCTTCCCCTCAAGGGGAAGGCTCAGAAGCACCCCGGGCAAATACTGTTTTCAGGGCAGAGGAGGCCGGCGAAACGGGCGATGCAAGCGGCAGCGCG
>JAEWWY010000439.1 GCA_023458835.1 Bacillota bacterium | reverse complement strand
GCGGAAGGCTCTCGATTGGCTTGGATGACCAAGAGGTGCACGCCTACCCGGAGGGGACGGTGCTGAAAATTCCTTTTAGAACCAAGATGAATGTAAGGAATCAGGACGATGCAGTTCTGGAACTGATTGTAGTCAAGGCGCCCGCACCCAAGGAGTGAGGCAGTATCAGTGTATGTACCTCTGATTAATACCAATGGAGAACGTTATTGCGTCGATGGCCGCGAGGGATTTTTACGCAATACAAGGAGAGAAAGCGAGGCGTAGCAGCACGCCGATTGAGCAAGCCGGGCTCCAGTCGGCGCCGTAGTGCGCGAAAAGACCCGCGGCAACGACGCAATCATGTTTGGAAGCAGTATAAGCTGGATATTCCCGCGGTGCGGACACGAAAAGCTCCCGTACGGGCTGCGGATGCCAGGCTTTTGATCATTCATCATGCTTTTCCGCTTGTTTGTTGGTATGGCTGCAGGCAACGCTTATGAAGTGCCGTGCTGCCTTAGCTGCTGTGCTGGAAGAAAGCAAATGATCATATGTGATTGGATATTTAAGCGGCCGCAGGTGCTTTTCATTACGCAAAAGAATACCTGTCGAAAGGAAAAAACGCCATACATCTGAACCTCGGGGTCATTTGCCGGACCGCCTCCATAGCATTGCTGCTTGGAGGCCCTTTTCAAGAAACCCATCCCGTTTGGTCTTCCTCCTCCGCCGGGGATACTCCATATCCATATAGTTGTACTGCTCTTTCACCCGGCTTACCTCAGCTCTGTTATACCATGCTTTCCCAACGTATTCAAATATTGTTTGCTTCAGGAGACAACGCACCGGATAGGGAGGCGCATGCTTCATTGTCTCTCGATGTGCATTCTTGTTGCTTTTTGTGCACTTTTCGCATTTTGCTTTTTTTTCCTCTTGTGATGCTTGACAAATAATGAGTCGTGGAGCATGATAAAAGCACTAGAAGGCGGGGTGCCTTCATAAAGAAAATAGGAGGAAAACCATAATGAAACTCAGACGCCTGTCAGCCCTTGTCCTCGCGATGCTTATGGTGCTTGCTGTTGGTATGCCCAGCAGCCTCGCCGATGATGTCATCGAACTGCGCGTGCTGAACTACCGCGACATGACAGCCGCCAACGCCGTGAATGAGACCGCCAATGTTTGGGAAGCTTTCCAAAAAGCCAATCCGAACATCAAGCTGCTCATCCAGGACGAGTTCAACGAGCCCTTCCACCAGGCGACCGAGGCGTACGCAGCGGCCGGCAATCTGCCCGATGTTGTCTATGCCTGGCCCTCTGGCCGTTCCACCACACTGCACACCAAGAAGCTGCTGAAGGATCTGGCGCCCCTGGTTGAGCGCGACGGGCTTGCCGAGTCCTACCTGCCCATGGCGTTGGATCCCGCGCAGCAGGCGGGCGGCTACCTGGCCATGATCCCGTCGGGCATCACCGCGACGCATGCCTTCTATGTGAACACGACCGTGCTCAAGGATTGCGGGCTCGAACCCGCCAAGACCTATTCCGAGCTGGTAGCCCAGGTTCCCGTGCTGAAGGCGAAGGGCTATGAGACGGTTTTGATGCCCAGCCAGGACACGTGGGTCATGCAGTCCTGCCTGTTCTCCATGATCGCCGGCCGTTTCTGCGGCGAAGGCTGGGAGCAGAAGATCCTCTCCGGCGAAGCCAAATTCACCGATCCTGATTTTGTCGCCGCGCTGAATTTCGTTCAGAAGATGTACGAGGATGGCGTGCTGGACAAGACGACGCTGGCTGTTGGCTACGGCGAAGGCCCGGGCCTGTTTGCCACCGATACCGCCGCGTACTACATCGACGGCGACTGGCGCATGGGCATGTTCATCACCGATTCCACCACTGGGCAGGCGCTGCTCGCTCCTGAAAAGCAGAAGGACTTCCTCATCACCGTTTTCCCGGAGATCGATGTGGATGGCGTGAAGTTCAACAAGTCCAACACCGCTGTGCTGGCTACCGGCTATGGCATCAGCGCCGCCCTGGAAGACGGCTCCCCGAAATTGGAAGCTGCCTGGACGCTGGTCAAATGGCTCGTCAGCAAGGAAGTTCTGGAGTACAGGCTTTCTACCGGCGGTCTGGCCACTCCCTCCCGGACGGACATCGATTTTGCGTCGCTTACCCTGGAGCCCCTGCAGATCGCGATGGCGAATCTGGCCACAGAGTATGACAAGGCGACTGTGGTGATCGACGGCGTCTTTGAGGGCCCCGTGTATACGCCGCTGAATGATGGCCTGCAGGCCATTGGCTTGGGTACCCAGACCCCCGATGCGGTTGCGAAGGCGACCCAGGATGCCTTTGATGCCTGGAAAGCTTCCAAGTAAGCAACTGCGCTAGCACAATAAATGGATGGATGGAGAGGCCACGTATGACAACCAAAGGTGAGAAAAGACTTGCATATACGGTATTGGTTTTGCCTGCCGTGATCATCTACCTGGCTGTCGTGGCCTTTCCAACCGTCTTTTCTGTTCTGCTAAGCCTGACCAACTATAACGGCGGTGTGATTTTCGGCAACCCTGATATTCAGTTTGTGGGTATCAGAAGCTATGTTTGGATGTTTACCGAACCCGCGCATAACTTTTATATGGCGCTGAAGAACAACATGCTGATCGTAGGCGTCTCGGTTTTCGGCCAGATCCCCCTTGGGTTTTTGCTGGCGTATATCCTTGCGCGAAAGCTCATCCGCAGGGGAACCAGTTTTTTTCAGACGATGATCTATCTGCCAAATGTGATCTCATCGATTATCATCGGCGTACTGTTTAACGCCATCATTTACGGGCGGAGTTCGGTGCTGATGGACATCCGCCGCATCTTTGACCCCGCCGCGGTATACGCAATCAGCAGCAACCCCATGGTTCCCGTCCTGATCGTCATCCTTTGGATGTTTACGGGTTTTTACATGATCATCTTTTTGGACAATATGCAGCGGATAGACCCTGCGGTGATTGAAGCTGCCAGAATAGACGGCGCAAAGGAATCCGGGATCCTGTGGCATATTACATTGCCCGCCCTCTCCGGCGTGATCATCACCACGGCGATCCTGGCGATTTCGGGTTCTTTGAGAACATTCGACCTGCTCTATGCCATGACGAACGGAGGCCCGGCAGGTCAAACGCGGGTGCTTTCTCTATACATGTACCAATCAGCGTTTCAAGGGGCGCCGAATTATCCCTTGGCCAATGCCATTTCCACGGTGATGGTGCTCATCAGTATCGTGCTGATTGTGATTACCATGGGTTTGGGAAAAGTATTCAGGGAAGAGGAGGTATAGCCCATGGATAGCAAAAATATCTCCCTGCCCACCAAAGTCATTGTCTATACGGTCATGATTGCGTTTACGGTACTGACGATTTATCCGATCTTCTGGCTGGTCCTGCAGTCTTTCAAAACCAATACGACGTATCTGACCACCAACAAGCTCTCCTTTCCCCCCTCTTTATACCTTGGCAACTATTCCTTTATCATGAACCAGGGCAACTTTTTTGTCTTCTTCAAAAACAGCGTGATCTATTCCGGCGTGACGGTTGTCGGTGTAGTAATATTATCCAATATGGCCGGATTTGCTTTTGCCAAGTTACAGTTTAAGATCACCAAGCTGCTGCATGGCATTTTTATTGTTGGCATACTCCTGACCCTGCAATCGATATTAATTCCCCTCTTTCTGATGGTGAATGCGGCGGGAATTCACAATACCCGGCTGGCGGTGCTGATCCCTTACATCGCGCTGGGGCTGCCCATGGGCGTTTACTTATGCACTGATTTTGAAAAGGGTATCCCCGATGAACTGCTGGAAGCGGCAAGAATCGACGGGGCAGGCTTTATGCGGATTTTTACAAGTGTCGTCCTGCCGATGTGCGCGCCCGTTTCGGTCACCTTGGCGATCATCACGTTCACCGGAACGTGGAACGAGTTTGTGCTGATGAGCCTGATGACGTCCTCCGAAAAATATAAGGCCATTCCGTACATGGTCGGCCGTTACGCAGGCGCGTTGGGCTCGGATTACGGAAAGCTCTTCACATCGCTGACAGTCGCTTTGATTCCCATTTTGATTTTTTATTCGATCTTCAGAAATCAGATCACAAAAGGCGTTGCGGCCGGGGCGGTGAAGGGCTGATAACTTGCCCGATCAGGCGGGGTGGTTACAAAGCATGTAACCACCCCGCTTTTTTTGTGGGACCGCCTCCGCAACCGAAATCTGACCGCAACCTCAGGAGGTGCCTCACTAAAATTTGCGGCATTGATCTCCTGTACATATATCATGCCGCGTTTGATGAACGAACTCATGCTTCAAAAACTTTTCTTGTCCGCCAGTCATACGCCTTCTTCAACCCGTCTAACAGGTGTCATGACAAATAGAGCGCTGAGGTGCCCGATGAACAAACAGGAATTTACCGATAGGGTCGTCGCCTGCGAGCAAAGGCTGTTCCGCATTGCCTATCTTACGCTAGGGAGCTATGCCAACTGCGAGGACGCCGTGCAAGAAGCGCTGTTGAAGGCGTAGGCAGGCAGAAGCACCCTTCGAGATCCTGCCTACTTTGAAACGTGGCTTATCCGCATTCTGATCAACGAGTGCCGGAATCTGCAGCGCCGGAAAAGCGCTGCATCAATTGCAGAGCTTCCAGAGGACATTTTGTTGCCCGAGCCGCCTGATGGCATCCTCCGGGACGCCCTGCATGCGCTGGATCTCAAATACCGCATACCCATACTGCTGCACCATCTGGAGGGATATCCGGTTCGGGAAGCGGCTTCAATCCTTCGTACAACGCCGGGCGCCATCCGTTGGCGGCTGGAGCAGGGGAAGCGGAAGCTGAGGAAATTGCTCTGGGACGGGGAGGAATTTGAATGAAGCGCGTAAAGCTGTCCAACGTTTGTCCTCCGATGCCGGAGGCGTTTCATCATCGCGTCATCAAGACCATAGATCGATTGGAGGAGAGAGAGATGCCCAAACGAAGGAAGTTATCTGTCGCGCTGGCCGCGGCACTGATTGGCATGCTGCTCCTGATGGGCTTGGCCTACGCCGCGACGCACAGCGGCTTATTGAACAGCCTGTTTGGAAACAGGACACCATCGGAGGCCGCGCAGGCACTGCTTCAGACGGGAGAACGCGCCGAACGCAACGGCGTCACGCTGGCTGTAGACGAATACCTGCTGGATGGCAATATGCTGCACCTGACCTGCACATTTCTTTCGGCCGCGGATGAACCCCTCGTCTGCGGGCTGCTATTCCCTACGGTCAACGGTGTGACGGTTGACGGCGGCTCCTTCAGCTTCGGCGTTGGCATGGATACGCTGCTGGATCTGAAGAAAGGCGTCCCAGTCACACTGGACATGAGCGCTAATCTGGGCGGCGGCGTGGATACCCAAGCGCCGGTTGAAATCGGGGTAACAGGCTATGCCTGCCATGAAGCCTATGGCAGACCTGAAGGCGCTGGGCGGCGGGGTAAAGGTCACGGATGGTTTTGAAGGCCAGTATGATCTCTGGTCCGAAGACGTGACAAGGATGTACCTGCTGGATGATACGCAAAGCATCGCCGGCATCTACGAAAAGCTGGGCTATACGAAGACTGTGGCGGAGCTGCCAGTGAAAATCACGGTATCGCCCGAAGCGCTCAGGGCGGTAAAACATACCGCTGTAGGCGGCCAGGATACCTTTGATTTCCCCGAATACGCGGTCAAGGTTGTCCGCGCGGACTTCGGCGCGGCGTCCACGATGGTGGAACTGCACATCTATCCAAAACGTCCATTTGGCGAATATGATGAGTATGGAGAAAGCGATGATCCGCTTTTGAACCGGTTTTATGCGCTGCTTGGCCCTGATGGCGAAGATTTGACAAAAGGCCAGATCGGCGGCGGTTGGGAGGGCGGTATCATGGACGGCGGCGAAGAAAAGGGAGAGCCGGTGCACTACTGCTGGCTGGGCGAATGGGGGCCCATTGAGGCGCCGGACCAGGTCACCTTTATGCCCTGCGCCAACGGCAGCGAAAAATATATCGAATCTGAGGCCGTGACGGTTGCACTTGCGAAATAGACGCGCCCCATGCTCCGGGAGAAGCCGGGCCCATATGGAATAGAGCAATGCAATTTGGCAAAACCCGCAGGGGAGGGGAGCATGGGGGAATTCCGGCATGGAACCATTCTGCCTGGTACGCATCCACCATCCTTTGCCTCTACTAAAAAAGCCCGCATGCTTCGGCCTTGTTCCCAAGCATGCGGGCTGGCTGTATGAGAGGGATATCATGCTGCAAGAGGTGGGGCACCCCTGCGGCTGCGGCGGAAACCGGCCTGACCATAATTGGAAGGGGAGGCGTTTTTCCCGCCTGTGCCATATCAGGTCAGGCTTGCATAATTGCCGGCAAAGGTTTTGTCCCAATGGTCTTCCATCCGTGCCCGCCACGAAAGGGCGGCTTCTTTAAGTTCCCTTGCCAATTCCGGCATGGAGCCGGCCAGATTGTTCCGTTCAGAGGGATCAGCTAGCAAATCGGCCAGAATAACGGGCTCTTTGGCCGGGTCCCTTTCCTCCAGCCGCCCATTGAGAATCAGTTTATAACGGCCTTGGCGCACCGCGGTTTGTTCATCCATTTCCCAAAAAATCCGCTGGTGGGTGCAGTCTTCTCCGCTTTGCAGGCGGGCAAGCAAACTCCTTCCGTCCAGCTCGTAAGCGGATGGATCACCGCCGGCCGCGGTAAGTACCGTAGGGAAAATATCCATGGAGGCCGCGGGATCATCAATGATTTGCCCCGGGGCAATGTGCCCCGGCCAGCAAAGCATTGCCGGTACCCGGATTCCACCCTCGAACAAACTGAACTTATGTCCGCTAAAGGCCCCCGCGGTGCCGCCATAGTACGGGTCTTCGCGCCCATCCATCCAATTGCGTGATTCGCGGGAGGGGCCGTTGTCGCTTTGGAAATAGATCAGCGTATTTTCAAGCAATCCCTGGCGGGAAAGCTCCGCGCGGATCTCACCCACACCATCGTCTACCGCGCTGATCATTGCAGCCATGATCTGCCTGTCCCATGGCAGATGGCTAAAACGTTCCAGATACTTTTTGGGAGCATGCATCGGATAATGCGGGGCATTGTATCCCACATACATCAAAAAGGGCCTGTCCTTATGCTCCTTGATGAATTCCACACTTTTGCGCGTGACCAGCTCGGTGAAATATTCACCGTTTTCATATACCTCTTCCCCGTTGTGCCACAGGTCATGGGTGGGGTTGGTGCGCCCATCCGCCATGCTCCAATAAAAGATGTGCGAATAGTAATCCACGCAGCCGGCAAGAAAACCAAAAAACTCGTCAAACCCATTGGCATTGGGCCTGCATTCCTCGCGCAGGCCCAGATGCCATTTGCCGATCATGCCGGTTTCATACCCAAGCGGTTTCAGCGCTGAAGCGATTGTGGGCACCCGGGGTGTCAAGCCGCTGGCGCGGCGGTGCCCGGCCAGAATGGAACGTACCCCTGCATACCCCGGATACCGCCCGGTCATAAGGGCGGCCCGCGAAGGCGAACACACCGGCGAGTTGGAATACATGCAGGTAAACCGGGCGCCATCCGCCGCCATCCTGTCCAGATGCGGAGTAACAAAATCCTCCGCACCCATGCAGCTCAAGTCTGCGTATCCCTGGTCATCGGTCATAATCAGGATGATGTTGGGGCTTTTATTCATAAGGCTCCCTCCCATTACACGCTTTGTTTCAACATCTGCCATGATACTCAGCCACTAGTATATCACCCTTTGATGGAACCCAGCATGACACCTTTGACAAAATATTTCTGCAAAAACGGGTACAGGCACAGGATGGGCAGTATTGACACAATGGTTGTGCTGTATTTTACAAGCTCGGTAGACAAGTCGACTTCGGTGGCGCCTTCCTGAACG
This sequence comes from Bacillota bacterium, assembly GCA_023458835.1. Lineage (GTDB taxonomy): Bacteria > Bacillota > Clostridia > Christensenellales > Aristaeellaceae > JAEWAH01. The sequence goes on along the minus strand of JAEWWY010000439.1, from coordinate 8,744 downwards.
GTAACGCTTACAATCAGCAGCTCGCGCAAGAACATCTGCAGCGGGTACAGTTGGCGTGCCCTGGGCAGGTAGACCAGCGCGGGAAACCATGCGTTCCAGTGGCCGACGGCATAGAAAAGGAACACCACGGCGCAGGTTGACTTGGAAACGGGCAGGATAACATGCCATAAGGTCTGTATGTCATTTGCGCCATCGATGATGGCGGCTTCCTCCAAGCTGTCGGGAACGCTGCGGAAAGCCGTGCGCATGATCAGCATGTTCCATGTGCCGATAGCCCCCGGCAGCAGCAGGGCCAAGCGCGAGTTCAATATGCCCAGCCCCTTCACCAGAAGGAAGCTTGGAATCAAGCCGCCGCTGAAGTACATGGTGAAAACTATAAAGAAGGTGATGGCCTTCTTGCCGAAATAGTCCTTGCGCGAAAGAGCATAGGCGCCCAGGATGGTCATTACCATGTTCAATGCCGTACCGGCCGCCACATAGAAAAATGTATTTCCGTAACCAATATAGGTGTTTGGGTTTTTGAGCACAATTTTATAGCCGGCCAGCGATGTGCCCAGCGGCCAGAGGATCGGCCCGCGGTTGTTCATCAGGCGGATGGGATCGCTCAGCGATGCAAACAGTACATACAGCATTGGATAAAAGCACAGGAGGGTAACCAGGACGACTATGAAATAGACAGTCACATCAAACGCGCGGTTCAGCGGTGATTTTCTGATCTTCTGCATAATCATCCTCCCTACCACAAGCTTTCGTTGACATAGGTTCGCGAGAACCAGTTGGCAAAGACGACCAAACCCATGTTGATGGCGGAATTGAACAGGCCGATGGCTGCGGAGGAGCTGTAATTCATCATCTCCAGCCCGCTGCGGTATACATAGGATGAAATAATATCCGAGGTTTCATAGGTGATGGCACTGTAGAGCAGGATCGTTTTATCCGGCCCTTCGCTCATGATTCGGCCGATGCGCATGATCATCTGTATGGCAATGATCGGAATAAGCAAAGGCAGGTTAATATGCCAAATCTTTTGGGCGCGGTTTGCGCCATCCAGATCAGCCGCTTCAAAGAGGCTGATATCCACCGTAGCCAGCGTAGCCAGGTAAATGATGCTTTCCCAGCCTATGGATTCCCAGATGCTGCTTATGATGTAAATGCTCCGGTAATACTGCGGCTGGGCAAGCAGGTTTTTAGGCTCCATGCCCAGGTAAGACAAAAGCGTTGTGATGATGCCGGTGCTGTTTGTAAAGCTGCGTATGATGCCGCAGATCACGACCAGCGAAACAAAATGCGGCATATAGGTCAATGTCTGGCAGACCCGTTTCAATGGGTTATCACGCATCTCATTGAGAAAAAGCGCAAGGATGACCGGCATGGGAAATGAAAACAGGATCTGGTACAGGCTCAGCAAAACCGTATTGCGGATCAGGCGCCAGGCATAAGGCCCGCTGAAGAAGTCGGCGAAGTGCCTAAGGCCCACCCAGGCGCTTCCCGTTAACCCCTTGGCCGGTTTGAAATTCTGGAACGCAACGACAATGCCTGCCATTGGCAAATAGTGAAAGATAACATAGTACGCCAATACCGGCACCAGCATCAGGTATGTAAGCTTATGCCGGCTCCAGTCTTTTTTAAAGCTGCGCCTGAAGCCGGCCTCCCTGGGAAGCGCCTGGCCGGATGCTGCGCTCATACGGCAATTCCCCTTCCGTTATGGACTTTTCACGGCATGGCATGGAGGGGCCCAAAGCCCCTCCATGCCATGCAAAGCGCCTATTCAATCAGTTAAGCCCAGGCTTGCTCATGAATGCATCATACTCCGCCTGCGTGATGGCAATGGCCTGCTCGATGCCCATGGCCTTCAACTGCGCCATATAGTTGTCGTATTCGCTCAGCGGGGTGATGCCGGTGATGAACTTGAGCGTCATTTCGTTGATGTAGGTGCTGATATCATTCATAATGCCTGTACGGGATTCGCTGCCTTCCGCAGAGAGCGGGAAGGGCGGAAGGGTCTGCGCATTGTCAACTGCTTCATCGTCCGCGTACATCATGCGCTTGGAAAGAGCGTCCTGATTGGCGACCACGTTGGGGTTGCAGACGACGTCCGGTTCAGACCATTTGGCAGTCCTGTGCAATTTGAAGTTCATCTGCACATCAGCCAGGGGCATGTCCGGATTGTTCAGCATTTCATCGGTGAAGGTTTTGCTGCCGCCGGCATCCTCTGTATAATGAAGGTCCTTTATGCCCCAGTTGCAAAGGTCCGCGCCTTCCTTGGTGTAGTAATAGTTCATGTATTGCACGGCGGCTTCGATGTTGTCGCAGTCGGTTGTGATGACGGTAGTACCGAAGGCGGCTTCCGGCACATGCTCCTTATAAGTGCTTTCAAAGTGGATTTTCTGCCCTGCCTCCTTGCGCACATACGGCAGGGGCATAGCTTCAAAGTTATTGGCTACAGCCAGGGAATTGGCAATGTCCACAGAGGACGGGAACATGCCGACAGTCTTATCCACCCACAATGCGTGGATTTCATTGTCGCTCAGGTTGGCCATAAAATCCTTGTAGATGTAGCCCTTCTTGTACCAGTCACTCATCAGGGTGAGGTATTCGCGATAGTTTTCCGTATACTGGCCAAACTGGACTTTGCCTTCTTCATTCAGGCACCAATCGGAAGTGATGCCGAAGGGCCACATCAGCATTTCGGTACGGCCGGTGTTGGCCAGCAGCACACCGTAGATACCCGCCTCCTTCATGGCGGCAAAATCCTCTTCGCAATCGGCCAAGGTAACGGGTATATCCAAGGCCAGATCATCCATGATATCCTTGCGGTACATCATGCGGTTAAAGGCCGGCGCGGTCTGCTTGAGCGTTTCAAAGGAATATACCTTTCCATCCGCGCTTGTGGCCAGACGGTAGCTCAGGTCTGTACTGCGGATTGCCGCGTAATAGTCCGGCGCATATTTTTCCAGATACGGGGTCAGGTCCACAAAGATGCCCTCGCTGACGCCTGCCGCCGCGCCGCCGGGATACAGGTCGCGAATTTGCAGAAGATCGGGCATATCGCCGCTGGCGATGATCAGGCCCAGTTGCGTGGCCCCATCAGCCGGCGCGCAGTTGATGAACTCAACATCCATGCCTGTTTTTTCACTGATGGCGCCATAGATCATGTGGTCGTTGTAAGAGGCCATGTACTTTGAAGCGATGGGTTGGATGGGCAGCCAAAAGGTAAGCTTGCTGTTGTCTGTTTCGATGGGATACGTCATCTCCGCAGAGGCCGCTGTGCTGAACAGCATGGTTACCATGAGGAAAATACCCAGCATCCGGATCAGGGACCGTTTCATGATATAACCCTCCCGAGCCCTATTTTGAGCCAATTGCTCATTGCTTGCCATCATTTAACCAGCAGCCTGTGCAAAGCACAAGATGTGATCTTTGAAGGGTTTATGTGGTTTTTACAAAATGCAAAACTTACATAGACGACAATAACCACATATTATGAACAGTTTTTACTAATTGCCATGCTTCCGCCCCTACCCTATAATGATACCATAAAGGCTTGACGGGATGGGAGCATGATGACCACAATCAAAAGGCGTAATTATTTCCTGCGGTACTTTGCGGTGTTTTGCGTGCCCGTATTGCTGTTGGGAAGTTTGATATGGGCAAACAACATTTTATATATATACCGTGAGACCGCCGCCTTTCGCAACACAGCGCTAAGCCAGATGGTTGAATCCATGGATATGCTGGTGGATCAGACCCAGGCTGTGGCAGACAAAGCAAACAGCAATGACGATATCGTCTGTGCGCGCCGGGGGGTGGGGGAGGATTACGAGCGTGTCAGCCAGTGGCTGAGGCTGTATGAGGATCTGTTCATTGACGAAATAACGCTGGCTTACTATATCCTGGGCGATACCAGCATTACTACACGCGATGGTGCAATGCCCTATGGCGACTTTGAAAGCAGGTATTCGGATAATATCAATTTTAGCCTGGCGGGATACTTTAAAACACTGAACCAGTCCGGCCGCTTTGCCACCAGCAATCTCAACTGGAAAAACGGGGCTTTTTTCGCGCTTTCCTATACGCATCCCGTCACTGACCAGCAGGCGCGGCATGTAGGCACGCTATGTTTTCTTGTGCCCCGTTCCGTGCTTTTATCCATGTTCGCCAGGTATTTCCCGGAGGGCAGCGCACAGTTGCATATCCTGGATGCCGCGAACAAACCGGTATTTCTAAGCAGCAACAATCAGGCTATGGTGCAGGCGCTTGCGAAAGCGGGGGGCCTTGGCCTTATTGACGAGGGCGAGAACGGCATTGTGCTGCGCTCCGTATCCCGGCGGGGCCGGTTTAGCTATTATGTGGCAATGCCGCGCGGTGATTTTTACGCATCCAGCGCAAGCAGCATGTCCTTTTTGTTTATTCTCCAGGCCGTATTGATTCTCTTCAGCGCTGGTGTCGCCAGCCTTCTTGCCCGGAGCCATTACGCCAATCTGCAGAAGATGCGCGGGCAAAACCTGCGCCTTGAGGATGAGCTGGATGCCCAGGGCGACATCATCCGTATGCTCGTCCTGAAAAAACTGATTGACGGCAGCCGTAAGGAACAGGCCGAGATAGACTATAACCTCAACTGCGCCAACATCCAGTTTTATCACCCAAACTTTTTTGTGCTCGTGGCTGATTATTCCAACGCAAAGGATGAAGCCGCTGAAAGCATTGCTTTTTCCAGGTTATTTGAGGGAAAAAACAGCAGCGATGTGTACCATCAGGTGGTCAGCCTGCCGGAGGTGAAGCGGACGGCGGTTGTCATCAATACGGCCTATGACCAAAAAACCCTGGCCATCGAGGTGGCCGGGCTGCTGTCGGCAAGCGGAATCAAGACGCCGGCGGGCTTCAGCGCCTGCCAGCAATCCTGCCTGCGGTTGAACATCGCCTATATCGAGGCGGCCGTGGCGGTCAGTGAAAGGCTAAGCCCGGCAGGCGGCCAGCTCTACCTGTTTACCGATATGGGGGATGCCTCATGCAATTCGCAATTGCCGATGCTGGAGCACACGATCATCCAGGAGAGTATCCGCAATGGCAGCAAGGAGCTTCTGACCAGCAGTGTAGATACGCTTTTTTCCAAAATACTGGTGCCATCGCACCATCAGCAGATTGTGAGGCTGGCCTGTTTTGACGTGATCAATCTGTGCGTACGTTTGTTCACGATATTTGAGATACCTCTTAACGCCCGCACCATTGCAGAGCTTTCCGGTTTTGAATCGCCTGCGGAGCTTAACAGCGCTGTAAAAAATCTGCTTTTCGATCTTTCGGACGCCGTACAGGAAAAACTGAACAGCACGATGGCATCCACCAAATATAACCTTATGGGCTTTGTGCAGGAGCATTTCCGCGACAGCAACCTGTCGCTTGGCCTGCTGGCGGAGGAGTTCGGCCTTTCCCAATCTTATATCAGCAAGCTGTTTAAGGATGAAACAGGGCAGAATTTCATTTCCTATGTCAAGCAATTGCGTATATCCTATGTAAAAAAGCAGCTCATGGCAACGGATTTGCAGGTGAAGGACATTATACTGGATACCGGTTACGTCGACGTGGCGAATTTTGCCCGTACCTTCAAGCAGGAGGTTGGCTTAACGCCGCTGCAGTACAGGTATAACATACGGCAGAATGGATAATGGACGCCCAATTGGAAGACATACATACTGCCTTAAGGAATACATATTGAACACGGCCCCCGTTGCGTGTACGCTGTAACTGACAGCATAAATAGTTGAGGGGGCTTTTTTTATGGATTTTTTGATGAGGCAGCCTCATCCCGAAACGAACGAAATCGCCTGCACGCATTATGAAAAGGATGCGCAGCCGCTGGCGCCCGCCCTGCCGGAGGATGCAGTCACCTGTGCGTGCGCTTATTTCAGCGGGCAGTATCATTTGCTGCTGGTTCCGCAAAAAGCGCCGGATACAGTGCAGATGTACGCCGGTACGTCCATCAAAACGCTGGAAAAATCTGGCTCTGCCATCCTGTGTGCCGGCAATGTGCAGTCTGTCAGTTGGCTGCTCAAGCCCGGGGCGCCTTTGCTGTGCGTGTATGCGGACAAGGTATATTTCATAGACATGCATGGCGTGCAAAAAGCTGCCGTGCAGCTTAAAGCGAAGACGGTTACTGCCTGCCATGACAATGGAAGCTGTTACCTGGTGGCGGATGGTTTCGTATACCCCCTGACGCAAGCGCTGGGTGTAATGGATCAAGCCCCCTATCCTATAAGGGCAATGCCATGCGTTGTTGACAACCGCACAGATGTGCTTTTTAAAACGCGGCGGAGCAATCCCGGCACTTTGGGCGGTATGCTTTTCCGCCACGGGGATAAGCTGCATTACGTTTGCAGTGATCACTTTGAACGGTGTACCCTAAAGAATATCGACACCTTTATTTGTGAGGTCCACGGCTTGGACAAACCGTATTCGCGCCGGTATCTGGCCATTCCCAACGGAGGCCCTGCCTGCCTGTTTACGGGAGAAAATGGCCGTGTCTTTGCGGCGTTTGTCGGGATGACGAAATACAGCAGCGTATATGGCAAGGTGGCCATTTTGCCAATGGATTACATCGACGGGCAATTCTTCAGGCCAAACGGGAGGTTCTACTGCGAAACGGTCCCGTCCACACGGCTTAGGCCTGTGGGCGGCATGGATCAAATCCGCGATAGCTTCATCTACCCTGCTCCGGATGGATATTACTATCTGACCGGCACCACATTGGGCGAAACCGGTTCCTATCTGTCCAAAACAAGCGCCATCCGGATCTGGCGCAGCAAGGACCTGGAAACGTTCGAGCCTCTTGACAAGGTGTTTGATTATCGTGAAACGCCGTCATCCTGGCAGAATCATGTATCCCGGAATCTAAACAGTTGGGCGCCTGAGATGATCTTTTTCGGCGGCACCTTCTGGATCACCTATTCCACATCGCCGGGCTGCGGGTTGCTCAAAAGCGCCAGCGGCAGGCCGGAAGGCCCGTACCTCGATATGGGGCGGGTTGTGCACAGGGGGATTGATTCCGGCTTTTTTGAGGAGAATGGCAGACTCTACCTTATCTGGCAGAACGGGATGATTGCACCGCTGTCGGACGATGGTTTGGAGATGGCGGAAGAGCCTGTTCTTCTTATTCCTGCGGATGGCCGGGAGGTTGGTTATGAAGGAGCGGGGATGATCAAGGTGAACGGCAAATATGTGCTGTATGCGGCGGAATGGAACGGAGACTTCCGGATTGACGGAACTTATGACATGATGTACAGCGTGTCCGATCACCTGATGGGGCCATACTGCCCCCGGAGGCTGCTTGTGCCCCACGGCGGCCATAGCTGCCTGTTTTACGATCATGAAGGCGCGCTGAGGTACACCATTTTCGGCAATGACCGCAGTGCACCCTTCCGGCACTGTGTAGGCATCGGAAGGGTTGTTGTAGAAGAAACAGCCGGTATGCTTACGCTGGGCGTATAGGATGAAGGGACTTGCGCCCAGCACACGATCCTTCTGTTACTGATCATCTTTCATAACTCCATGAAATATCGCGAGGCCCGGCCTGGGCGGCGATTTCGCCTATCCTTGGCCAATGCCGCACCTTTGGACAGTTATGCTGCCTTTTCAAACTGGCTGTTGTAAAGCTCCGCGTAGAATCCGCCCTTTGCAAGCAAGTCGTGATGATTGCCGCTTTCGACGATGTCGCCATCCCTCATCACCAAAATCATGTCGGCGTTTTTAATGGTAGACAGCCTGTGGGCAATGACAAAAGAGGTTCTCCCTTTGGTCAGCTTATCCATGGCCTCCTGGATCATGATCTCGGTGCGCGTGTCGACAGAGCTGGTGGCCTCGTCCAGAATCAGCAGCGGCGCGTTTTGAATCATGGCGCGGGCGATGGTGACGAGCTGCTTCTGCCCTTCCGACAAGCTGGCCTTGTCGTCCAGCATCGTATTGTACCCGTCAGGCAGCGTACGGATAAAGTGATGCAGCCCCACCGCCTTGCAGGCCGCGATGACCTGTTCGTCCGTGGCATCCTTTTTGCTGTATATGATATTCTCCCTGATGGTCCCGTTAAAGAGCCAGGTGTCCTGCAGGACCATGCCAAATTGTTCATGTACGTTTTCCCGCGTAACTTGGCTGACCGGTATCCCGTCCAGAAGGATTTCGCCGCCGTCCAGCTCATAAAATCGCATCAGCAAATTGACAATCGTTGTCTTGCCTGCGCCGGTGGGCCCGACAATCGCGATTTTCTGCCCCGCCCTGACCATTGCGGAGAAATCATGGATGACCGTTTTATCTTTGCTGTAGCCGAACTGAACGTCCCGAAATTCAACGTTGCCCTTTATGTTGGAAAGGGCTCTTGGCTTACCGCTTTCATCGGCCATTTCCTTTTCTTCGAAAAATTCAAACACGCGTTCGGCGGCTGCGGCAGTCCTTTGCAGGTTCTGCGCGGCTTGCGCCATTTGTGAAAGCGGCTGCGTAAACAGGCGGACGTAGATCATAAAAGCTACGATGACGCCGAAGCTGATGGTTCCGCCCATGGCGAGCGCCGCGCCTGCCACGCAGACGGCCACATACCCAAAGTTTCCGATAAAGCCCATGATCGGCATCATCAGCCCCGACATGAACTGGGATTTCCAGCCGCTTGAAAAAAGGCTTTCATTGATTTCCTCAAAGGCCGCCCTCGCCGCTTTTCCGCCGTTGTACACTTTGACAACGGTATGCCCGGTGTAGATCTCCTC
>JAEWWY010000438.1 GCA_023458835.1 Bacillota bacterium | reverse complement strand
TCCAGCCAAGAAGGGTGCCAAGCTCATCCGTCAAGCAGAAGGCCAGCGCCCCCAGTGCCATCATGACCAGTGAAAGGGCATACCAGTAAAGATAGTCCGACTTGTGAATCCTGTATTGCCTGTTCATTTGAAGAAAGGCACAAAAATAGAATGCAACGGCCAGCCAAAGCACCGCATCCCGGAGCCTTGTTGATCCGTTCTGGTCCATAAAACGGGGTGTCTGGCCATGCAATGTGGCGGTAAGCAGGCAAATGACCAGCAAGCATGTACCGGAAAAAGCCAGGGCAAGCTTCAGCTCCTTGTTTTTTCCCTTTTCCGGCCGCGGTATATATTCCTTGTGTGCGGCCGCCAACTGGCAGGCAGCGCAAAACGATGCGCAGGAGTTGTATACCGTTACCAGGAGATTGGCGGAATCGGGCCGAAACCGCAAAATGCCCGAGACAGCCGACCCCAAGCCGAACGCCAGCATGCCACAGCTTATGAAAAGGGCATTGATACCGTTGTTTTTGACGTAGGCATAGCCTGCGATCAACGCGGCGAGCAGGGGTATGATGCCGGTAAACAGCGCGTTGCATAGAAAAAGAATCGTTTCATTCTCATAGTTTACGGGATCATTCAAAAAAATAAGAGCCAGGATGCCCAAGGCGAAAAGGAATACGGTCATCTTGCCAAGACGCATGCGTGTACCCAAAGGCGGCCTCCCAAATGAATGCAACGGATGTGCAAAAGAAATTTGATTTACAGTATAGAGGATATCCTTTGCCATTGTCAACGCTTGTGAGACGCCTGACTGCCGGGAAATAAAGCATTCACTGTTTCTGGTATTGTTTGTCCCGCCGGTTTTTCTGGTATATGATCTTTGGTACCTTCTCTGGCAGCCACCGGATTGCGCATACGGCCATTTGGTGTGCCAGAATACATAGAAACGGATAAGGAGGCAGCATATGGCAAGCAGGATATCCAGAATTGTCCCCAACCTGTGGTTTGCAGCGCAGGCGGAGGAAGCAGTCCGGTTTTATGCTTCCGTTTTCCCCAACGCATCTATCGGCAAGATCACCCGCTATGGAAAGGCCGGCTACGATATTCATGGCATGGCGGAAGGCATGGTGATGACCGTGGAGTTTGAGCTTGACGGGCAGCCATTTCTGGCGCTCAACGGCGGCCCGGCATTCACGTTCAGCGAAGCCATTTCTTTCATCATATATTGCGATACCCAGGAGGAAGCCGACTATTACTGGGATAAGCTGACCGAGGGCGGCGACCCTAACGCGCAGCAGTGCGGCTGGCTCAAAGATAAATTCGGCGTGTCCTGGCAGGTTATCCCCGTCGAATTCGATGCGATGATGGATGACCCTGATCCCGAAAAATCGGAACGGATGATGGAAGCCATGCTGCAAATGAAAAAGCTGGACATCGCCGCTTTGAAAAGGGCGTACGATGGCTGATATGGACTGATTTCAATATAAATAGCCGGGCGCCACGCGGCTGACCCGGCTTTGGGCATTTCCTTTTTTGTTCGCCCGTGATCAGACAGCAACGGCAAGCACACTGAGAACAGCATTGTTGACCGTGGCGCCCGGCGTAATATCGACGATGGAATTCGTCGACAGGCTCACAGCATAGGTGTAATAACCTTCCGGCACATTCGCATCCATGAACTGGAAGCTGAAGGCTTCCGACTCCAATACGACAACCGTCGTGGAGAAGGTGTAGGTGGAGCCGACATTCAAGGGAGCTCCGTTATTGTAGACACGCTGGATCTGGAAATTCAGCGTAACGGAAATTCCCAGCGGTAAGCTGATATTGCTGGTGAATGTCAGCAGGTTGTTTGTATTTCCCATTCCGGTGGTATCAATGGACGTAGAAACCACATTGATGGGGCTGGACAGCAGAGTCGTAATAATGGGCAGGGGGCCGGCGCCGCCGCTGGAAGCGTTCAGGGCAACTTGCCTGTCGCATACGGGTTTTTGCCATTTGCCGTACGAATCGTTCTGCGCCACGATATCAGTGCCGGGTTCGGCATAGCCGTTGTCATATCCCATGGCGGGGTAATACCCGTTGCATCTATCTTGGATCATAAAGACATCACCTTACTTAGATTTGGAGACCCTCTCCACTTCATACTATTCTGTCCCTATGATTTTGTGTTCGCCGTGTGAAGATACCTTTTTATTCCGTCAAAACGGTCCCTGTTTTGACGGCGCCGCACTTTTGGCCCTGGCGGCAGGAAAACCCAAAACCATGGGCGAATGAACAAGCAGCGGCTTGCCGTACAGGGATCAGGGCTTTGGCCCGGAAAGGCCTCCGGCAGCGGAAGGAGATCAATGCTATGCCTGTAACCATAGGCTATGACGCATCCCATAAGCTTCATTTGTCGGGGCTTGCATGCACCTGTTCCTGCGAGCATCATCTTCCGTCCCAGGATATTTATGTAGGCACAAACCTGATCCCGAGCCTGCCGGACTATATCAGGGCGCGGAACCTGGGCACCCATTGCGTATTGGTAGCCGACAACAATACGTATGAAATCGCCGGGCGGGATGTGGAGCGCCGCCTTGTGGCGTCAGGCTTTTCGGTAATCCCCTGCGTCATCCGCCGGGAGCATGCCATGGACCCGGATGAGCGGGCCTGCGGTGAGGTGCTGCTATCCATTCAGCCGGAAACACAATTCCTGATAAGCGTTGGCTCCGGCTCCATCACAGATACCACCCGCGTCAATGCCACGCGTGTAAAGCTGCCCTTCGTATGCGTCGGCACAGCGCCCTCCATGGACGGATACACCTCCGTGGTGGCGCCGCTGCTGCTTCGGGGCGTCAAAATCCACCGGGCAGGCGTATGCCCGGAGATCATCGTCTGCGACCTTGACATCCTGCGCACCGCGCCCATATCCATGGTGCAATCCGGCGTAGGGGATGTGCTGGGCAAATATATCGCACAGGCGGATTGGCTTATTGGCAGCATCATAAACGGCGAGCCCTACTGCCCGGTGTGCGGGCAGATCGTACTGGATGCGGTGAATAGGCTGATGGAGAATATAGGCGAGATCCGCCAACGAACGGAAAAGGGCATCCGCATCCTGATCGAAGCGCTGCTCCTGGCGGGAGTAACCATCATGATCGTGGGCCATACCAGGGCCGTGGCCTCGGTGGAACACAATATCGCCCATTACTGGGAAATGACGCAGCTTCTGCGCGGCAGCCATCCGCCGGCTCACGGCGCATCTGTCGGGGTAGCTACGCTCTTGTGCTGGCCCCTGTTCCAACGCTTTGCTGAGGAAGATTTGTCAAAGCTTGATCTTGAAAAAATAAAGGCCGGGCGCCAGAGCCGCGAGGAACGGGTGCGGTGGCTGCGCTTCGCCTATGGGGAGGAAGCCGCCAAGGCCATCATTCAGGATAATCCCGGCGATTTCTTGGTTTGGGAGGAGCAACTGCGGCGGATTCAAACAGCGCAGGCAAACTTCGCGCAATTGAAGGAGGTCATTCTGGGGCTGCCCTCTCTTGAGCGCATTCTGAAGGCCATGGGGGATTTGGGCGCACCCTTGACGCCCGCGGAGCTTGGCATAGATAGCGCTCTTTTAAACGTATCCATGCACTGTGCCAAGGATTACCGCACCCGTTATACGCTGTTCAAGCTCATCGACGAGTGCGGGCTGATGGAGGAATATCTCAAGCATTATCCGCTGCCGGAAGCCTTTTAGAAACGTGCTGATGG